>DAOUWT010000029.1 GCA_030666985.1 Chloroflexota bacterium | reverse complement strand
TACTTGGAAGATTATAGCACGCCTCTTCGAGTTTCTCCATACTTTTCCAATACCCAATATCTAATATCCAATAACCAATAACCAATCCCCAATACACCACTTTTACGGTAAAATGATGCTCTGACTACAACAATACCCTGGAGGCTTGTTTGAAAAAATATCTTCATGCTTATACTTTTTTATTGCCGGTAGCCGGCCTGATAGTCGCCCTAGACCAATGGACAAAATCACTCGTCCGTTCTAATTTAGGTTTTAATGAGGCCTGGATGCCATGGGAATGGCTGAGACCCTATGCCCGTATAGTTCATTGGAGCAACACAGGAGCAGCTTTTGGAATTGCTCAAGGCTTGGGACTTTTCTTCACCATCCTAGCCTTCATTGTCGTGCTGGTGATCATTTATTATTTCCCCCAAATTCCTGCCGGTGATTTCTTTCTCCGCCTGGCATTGGCAATGCAGCTTGGCGGCGCAATTGGCAATTTAGTTGACCGTTTAGCTCGCGGTCATGTCATTGACTTCATCTCCGTGGGCAGCTTCCCGGTCTTCAACGTAGCCGATTCCTGCATTACCGTAGGGGCGGGAGCTTTACTCCTGGGAATATGGTTCGAGGAACGAAGAGCTAACAAGGAAGATGCCGGAACTAAGGAAACTCTGGATGAGTGAAAAAAGCTTTATCATTTCCTATCAGGGAGAGGCCGAAGAGCAGGGCATAGAAGAACGTGGCGCAGAAGAACGCGGCGCAAAAATGCGCTTAGATAAAATTCTAGCCGCTGAGCTAGAAGACTACTCCCGTTCCAAGATTCAGAAATTAATAAAAGCCGGAGAAGTTCTCGTTGATGGCCGGCCTGCCCAAAAAACGGGAGAAAAAATTTCCCCAGGCACAGAGATCAGGGTTCACATTCCTCCCCCCCAGCCAACCCACCTGACCCCCGAAGAGATTCCCCTCGACGTGATCTTCGAGAATGAAGATATTTTAGTGATCAACAAGCCGGCCGGGATGGTCGTCCACCCTGCGCCGGGACACTCGTCCGGGACGCTGGTTCAGGCCGCTCTGGCGCATTCCCCCGAAATTGAAGGGGTGGGCGGCGTCAAACGTCCCGGGCTAGTCCACCGCCTGGACCAAGACACCTCTGGCCTCATCCTCATGGCCAAGAACGATCACGCCCAGCATTTCTTGCAGGCCCAATTCCAGGAACGCACCGTAGAAAAAGAGTACCACGCCCTCGTGGATGGGCATCCCCCCACCCCCAAGGGACGGATAGAGGTTGCCATCGGGCGGGACCACACCCACCGCCAGCGCATGGCCCCGCTTCTAGCCAAGCACGGAAAAGAGGCCATCAGCGAATATCACACCATCGAAGGTTTCACAAACCACACCCTGCTAAAAATATTTATCCTCACGGGGCGCACCCACCAAATTAGGGTACACCTGGCATTTTTGGAATGTCCTGTCGTTGGCGATACAGTCTATGGCCGCAAAAAGCCTACTCTGCCCCTAAAGCGGCAGTTTTTGCACGCCGCCCGCCTTTCCATCATCATCCCCGGCGAGACCGAACAGCGAGCATTCGAGGCTCCTCTCCCTGCTGACCTGGTTCAAATATTAGATGAGTTGCGAGTGAGGTAATGAGGGATTAGGAATCAGTGACTAGTGACTAGTGACTAGGGAACTAGGGAATCAGGAAAACAGGAGAACAGGGAATCAGGGGAACAGGAGAGCAGGAAAACAGGAAAACAGGAAACAGTACCATCCCAACCACTCAGACCACCCAACTACCCAACTACCCAACTACCAAACTAAGAAACTAAGGAACTATCCCATATGAAAATCATTGACCTTCGCTCCGACACAGTCACCAAACCCACGCCCCAAATGCGCAAGGCCATGGCCTCAGCCAAAGTGGGAGACGATGTTTACAGGGAAGACCCCACCGTGAATCGCCTCGAAGAAATGTCTGCCGCTCTACTGGGAAAAGAAGCCGGCCTATTTCTTCCCTCGGGAACCATGGGAAACCTGGCCGCTATCCTGTCCCATTGCGGGCGGGGGGATGAAATAATCCTGGGAGATTTGGCCCACACCTTTTTGTATGAAGCGGGCGGAATCTCCGCTTTAGGCGGCATCCACCCCCACACTATCCCCAACCAAAGCGACGGCACCTTGCGCCTGGAAGACATCGAAAACGCCATCCGGCCTGATAACGAGCATTTTCCCCCCACGCGCCTGATAACCCTGGAGAATACCCATAACCGCTGCGGCGGCACCCCCCTCACGGTTGAGTACACCCACCAAGTGGGGGATTTAGCCCGGGCCCGGGGCCTGAAACTGCACCTGGACGGGGCACGCATCTTCAACGCTGCTGTAGCCCTGAACGTGGAACCCGCCGCATTGGCCGCTCCCGCTGATTCTGTGACCTTTTGCCTCAGTAAAGGTTTGGCCGCTCCGGTTGGCTCTGTGCTTTGCGGCAGCGAAAAATTCATCGCCCATTCCCGGCGGATGCGGAAGATGCTGGGGGGCGGGATGCGTCAGGCCGGGATCATCGCTGCGGCTGGCATCATTGCCCTGAAGACCGTCCTCCCCCGCCTGGGAGAGGATCACGCCACAGCCCAGCGACTGGCCCGCAGGCTAGGAAAAATCCCCCACCTGCAACTGGAGACAGACACCCCCGCCACCAACATGGTCTACTGCGCCCTGCGGGAAAATGTCCCCCTTGAAGCTCCCCAGGTAGCCGAGAAATTGCGCCAATACGGCGTTCTGGTGGGAGCCACCTCACAACGCCGCTTTCGCCTTGTCACCCATTATTGGATCGAAGAAGGTGATGTAGAAAAAGTGGGCGCGGCCTTCCAAAAAGTATTTTCCGCCTCCTAAAGGGCTGTCCACAAATAACTTCCGCTGACCACGCTCAAGCTGGATCGCCAGATCCAGCGGGCTGAATCCGGGGGAACTGGCGCACGGCTACTACTGTATGCCGCGTTCCCCCTCGAGCTTGTAATGGATGAATCGGACTAGCGACTACCCGACTACTAGACTAACACACCATGACTCGAAAACTCGGAAATTTCTTTCTCATAGTGGGCTTGTTATTATTGGTTGTGTTTTTGGCCGCGCCTACCAAAAGCAGTTTCTATTTTAATTTTTGTTTTGGTGGTATGGCACTGCTTGTCTTGGCTCTCGCATTACGTCAAATTAGCAAAGAAGAACAACCTAAAAGCGAACGCTTCAGCCTGCTCCGCAAACTACTGGGGATAAAACCAGAAGAATGACCATCCCACACATCACTCTCAGCGCAGGTGGCGACCTTTTGCACTTCGCCCATGCCAACGGCTATCCCCCTGGAGCTTATGCTCCCTTTCTCGAATATTTCACATCCGAGTACCGGGTAGTGGCTTCTTCTTTTCGACCCTTATGGCCCAACGCTGACCCGGAAGAGGTCTCCCATTGGGGCGTTTTGGGAGATGACCTCCTGAGATTTTTGGAGTCATACAGGAACAAGACCTCGCCCGAGCAGAACAAGATCATTGGCGTGGGACACTCCGTGGGAGCCACCTCCACGCTGATGGCTGCCTTGCAGCGACCAGAACTTTTTCGGGCCTTGGTGCTTGTAGAACCTATCCTCTTCATGCCGTGGATGAGTGTGGCCTGGGGCATAGTGAAAAAGCTGGGATTGCAGTATCGCCTCCACCCCCTCATCAAGGGAGCGCTCAAGCGCAGGCGTCGTTTTTCGAGCCGAGAAGCGATGTACGAAAACTATCGAACCAAGTCCATCTTCCGCCGTATCCCTGACCAAGGCTTACGCGCCTATGTAAACGCTCTCTCCCACGTGGAGCCTGACGGTGAGGCGATCCTGGTCTATTCCCCCGTGTGGGAAGCACGCATCTATGCCACGGCAGGGGCGCACGACCCCTTCATCTGGCGGCGTGCCCCGAAGCTGGAACTCCCCGTCTTGCTCGTCCAGGGCGCAGACACAGACGCCTTCGGAGATCGAGTAGCCCAAAGGCTGCTAAAACGTCTCCCCCATGCAAAACTACATACCATCCCAGAAACGGGCCATTTGGCTCCTCTCGAAGCACCGGAGAGGGTGTTTGAAGTTATCAGTGGCTTTTTGAGGCGAGTAAGTAAAGATTGAGTCACGTTTCACGTTTCGCCGGAGGCGTGCAGAGCAACGCTTCACAAATCCGTTATAATAGTGCGGTGTCAGATTCACCACTTTCTCGGCGTCCAATATCCAATACCCAATATCTAATATCCAATACCCAATACCCAATACTCACCCCCCCAAGGAGACCACTCATGAACAACGAAATTCCCCAAACAGAAGCGATTGTGGAAGAAAAGCCTCTACAACCCAAACGCACATTCTTCCAAACCATATTCACTTCCCCAGAAGAACCCCGCCTCCGGGCCGGGTGGCGATTGCTCATCCAAGTTATACTCCTGGCCACTTTACTCTTCGGCCTTCAATACATTGTTGACTATTACCTGCTCCAAAATATACCCGCTGCGCAACAATATAGCCTCCTCTTCTCAGAAATCATTATGCTCGTGGCCATTACCGGTTCAATATACGTGGCGCGGACACTCGTTGACCAGCGTTCCTTTGCCAGTTTGGGATTGAAAATGAATACCCGCGCTTGGATTGATCTCGGCGTCGGCATTGGCATCACTGCCCTGATGATGAGCATAATCTTCCTCGTGGAATGGGCCTTCGGTTGGTTGTACTTCCAAGATTTTGCCTGGAACCTTCAGCCGCCCAAAACCTTGGCTATCAACACCCTCATCTTTTTAGGCGTGTTTCTTATTGTCGGCTGGCAAGAAGAATTGCTCTCCCGGGGCTATTGGCTCCAAAACCTGGAAGACGGCCTAAGTATATATTGGGCCGTAGGTATTTCATCCGCTTTATTTGCAATCGCTCATTTAGCAAACCCTAATTTCTCCATCGGTTCCCTGGTTGGCCTAATTGCCTCTGGTCTCTTGTTGGCCTATGGATACACCAGCACCCGAAGCTTGTGGCTTCCCATTGGCCTCCATATCGGTTGGAACTTCTTCGAAGGCTGTGTTTTCGGCTTTCCAGTCAGCGGCTTGAACACTTCTCGCCTTATTGTTCATACCCTAAAAGGACCCATCCTTTGGACAGGGGGAGCGTTTGGGCCTGAGGCTGGGCTTATCCTTTTGCCGGCCCTGGCCATAGGAACATTCTTCATTTGGGTTTACTCTACAAAAAACACAGGTGAAGCCCCAAAAATGGCATAAAATGCGCCCCGCCCCCCACTTTTGCAGCAATTCCAAATATGTAATTGGTCACATTCCTCTGCAAAAAGTCGCTCTAGCCGCAGTCCTCGGCGGCGGGGACGCCGCTATGAGCGGGGGAGACTGACCGGTTACGATTAATCTGACTATATCTGATATAATGTAGTTACAACCTTAATAATGTATCCCTATTCAAGAGGAGTTTGAGCTATGCGTGAACCCCAAGTTGGCATTCGAGAATTAAAAACACATTTAAGCAAATACATGCGCCACGTAAAAGCAGGTGAGACGTTGGTGATCACCGAGTATGGTAAACCGATTGGACGCATTGTTCCCAAGCAGGCCTCGCTAGACGATCGCAGCCAGGCTTTGGTAGACGCCGGTTTAGCCCGATGGAACGGGAGAAAGTTAACCACCCGAGAACCGCAAGTGGTCAACCGTTCTGATAAATTAATATCCGACATTGTCGTAGAGGAGCGAGACATTGATTATATATCTGGACACAAGCGCATTAGTTAAGTTATATGTGCAGGAAGCTGGGTCATCACAAGTCAAGAAGCAGGTTGATCTAGCAGACCTGACCGGCACGATTGGCCTGACGAAGGTGGAGATGGCTGCTGCGTTTGCTAAAGCTGTTCGTATGCAGGTGCTCTCCCATCAAGATTCGCAAATTGTCTGGCGAGCGTTCAAAGCCCAATGGCCTTCCATCTATCAACTTGAAGTCTCAGACGTGCTGAGAGAAAGAGCTATTCAATTCATTTGGGAGTACGGTCTTCGGGGTTATGATGCCATGCACCTGGCGGCCGCTCACATTTGGCGGGGAGCGATTGGCGAAGAGATCACCTTTGGGACGTTTAACTTGGCCCTATGGCAAGCTGGTAAAAAGTCTGGGATAACCGTTTGGCCTGAAGACCTTGAAACCTTTTTCCAACGCACATAAAAGTAGTGGGGCTGGGGGATAGGAAAACAGGAAAGCAGTGAATATGGACAATTTCTAAATGTTCTGGTTAGCCATCACCCCCATCCTCATAATTCTCGTTCTAATGGTCGGCCTGCGCTGGGGAGCATCTCGGGCCGGGGCCGCCGGCTACCTGATCGCGCTGATACTCGCCATAGCCTTTTTCGGAATCAAACTTGAAACCTTAGCCTACGCCCACGCCAAGGCCCTCCTCCTTATCATTGACGTCCTCCTCATCATCTGGACAGCCTTCTTCCTTTTCCGCGTCGCAGACGAAGCCGGGGCCATCCGTGTCATCGGCCAATCTCTCCCCCACCTCACCGCCGACCGTGGCATGCAAGCCCTCATCATCGGCTGGGTTTTCGCCTCCTTTTTGCAGGGCACAGGGGGATTTGGCGTCCCCGTGGCGGTCATCGCCCCACTTTTGGTGGGATTGGGATTCTCGCCCCTCTCCGCTGTGGTTGTCCCGTCTGTGGGACACTCCTGGGCCATCACTTTTGGCTCAATGGGATCATCATTCAACGCCCTTATGGCCGCTACTGGATACGGTTGGGAGGAATTAGCCGCTCCCGCAGCCTTATTCCTGGGCGTGGTGGGATTGGGCGTGGGATTGGCGGTGACACACGCGGCTGGGGGATGGGCCGCCCTCTGGCGGCTGGGGGGAGCTACCCTCATCATGGGGGGAGCGATGAGCGCGGGCCAGTACGCCGCTGCCACCTCCGGATTGTGGCACATTGGTGCTTTTATTGGCGGATTGACCGGCCTGGTGGTTGGTTTCCCCCTGGCGCGGCGTTACCGGGGGGATGCGGAGCAGAGCGGCAGCCTGGACTGGCCCTCCCTGCTCACGGCCCTCTCCGGGTACGGCGTTCTCGTCGTCCTCACCCTCTGCGTGCAACTTATCCCCCCTGTCCACGATGCCCTTGGCAGCGTTCGCTTCACCCTAGATTTCCCAGCCCTGGCGACCACGCTGGGGCACAGCATCCCCGCCGGGCCGGGGCGTGAAATCCCCCTCTTCCGCCACGCGGGAACCATCCTCCTCATCTCCGCCCTCATTGCTTACCTGATCTACCAGCGGGCGGGGTGGTACAAAAGGGGCGCTTTCCGCCGCATCGTGAGCGGGACGCTGAAGCGCGTTATCACCTCTAGCGTGGGGATTGTATCCATGGTATCTATGGCAGTCCTCATGCAGCACGCGGGCATGACCGACGCCCTGGCCCAGGGATTGTCTGGCGCGGTGGGGCGGGCATTCCCCGCTCTCTCCCCCTGGATGGGCGCGTTGGGAGCATTTATGACGGGGAGCAACACCAACTCTAACGTGATTTTCGCCGCCCTGCAAATGCGTACCGCGGAATTGTTGGGCTACTCCGTGGCCGTCATCCTTGCCGCTCAAACAGCGGGGGGAGCGTTGGGGTCGGTGATTGCCCCTACCAAAGTTGTGGTGGGAGCCAGCACGGGGGGAATGGCTGGCCGCGAGGGGGAAGTGATGCGGAAGTTGTTGGTTTATATCGGGATATTGATTCTGCTGGTCAGCCTTTTAGCCACCATAGGAGTGTTGATTGACTGACAAAGACACGCTGTTTCTAAGAGAGCGATACCCAAAAAGCGTAGGCGGATTATTCCAGACCTTGACTTTTGAGTAATTGAGATTATACTAAGCGAAATTACTCAAAAAGGAGATGAGATGAGCAAATCCCCCTTTATTGGACGAAAACGCGAACTGGCTCTTATTCAAAGCGAGTGGCAAAATTCTCAAGCTCGTATGTTAATCTTGTATGGGCGAAGACGTATCGGAAAAACCCGGTTACTAACTCACTGGATTAACACAAAACTCCCAAGAGCCTTGTACTGGGTAGCGGAACCAACATCCTCTGCAAAACAGTTGCGTTCTTTTTCTCAAGCCCTGTTTGGCTTTGAATCCACTGCTCTCGTGCCTGATAGCTTTTCCTATGCTTCATGGAAACAAGCCTTCGAGCAGGTCGCTCGCATGGCAGAAAATGAGCGATTTGCATTAATTCTTGATGAATTTACTTATTTAATAGCTCGGGAGAAGGGGCTTTCAGGTATTTTGCAAAACGCTTGGGACCATAGTCTAAAAAACACCAATTTTTTCTTAATCATCTCTGGCTCTCATTTAGGGATGATGGAACGAGAGGTATTATCCTATCAAGCCCCGTTATACGGCAGGGCAACCACTAGACTGCATCTACAGCCGTTGCCTTTCAAAGCTACAAAAGGGATGTTCCCAAAATTTAGAACAGATGAACGCGTAGCTTTGTATGCAATCTTTGGAGGCGTTCCTGCTTATTGGGAGCAATTTAATCCCTCTATGCGTCTTGATAAAAATATCAAAGAGCATCTTTTAAGCGGAACTTACCTGTGTGAGGATGAACCTCGTTTATTATTACAAGATTTTGTTTCTGAAATTCATAATTACGTAGCTATCTTAAATGCAATTGCTAACGGATATCGCACACCGCGTGATATAGCTAGAGCAGCCGGTCTGAATGAACGTCATATATCTATGTATCTAAAAAATTTACGTCAAACTGGTTTTGTAGAACGGAGAATTCCCGTAACCACTCGCGGAGCAACTCGTCGGGGGCGGCATTATATTTCAGACCCCTATTTGCGCTTCTATTATCGTTTTCTCTCTAGTCGTCAAGCTCAACTTGCTTTAGGTGTGCAAGATCAAGCTCTAGCAGAAATAAAAAAGCACCTCATTGATTTTATCGGTACTCATACGTGGGAGGAGTTGTCCAGAGAATGGCTTTTGCGTGCTTCCGGGAAAGGACTGCTTCCTATTCTCCCGGATCAAGTTGGTAGCATTTGGAACAAAGATGCACAAATAGACGTTGTTGGAGTGAACTTCATGGACAAAACTTTGATACTGGGAGAATGCAAGTGGAACAGACGTCCTATTGGGGTAGATGTTCTAAAAGCGTTGATTGAAAAAACAGATAAAGTTTTGCCTCGTGAAGGAGAATGGCAAGTATGCTTTTTAGGATTTTCCAGATATGGCTGGAAGCAATCTGCGCTTGATTTTGTGCGTGATTTTGCAGCCCAGAAATTTGGTGGTGAACGTTGGCAGGCGGTTGGTATCCTGCTTCGAGACTTAAACGAACTTGATATGGAATTAGCAGAGTGGACGGAATAAACACCGAGGTTCTCTTAGTCACCTCAGAATTAAGAGCTTATGCTTTTTCCTAAATACGGCGGTCTAGGATCCCGGCGGCTATCCACCGTAAAGCTTCCGCGTTCCTCCGCGCTCGTCCGCGTCCAAAAAGATTTGTCAGTCAAACAGGTAAGGAATGTTAATTTGAGATGAAGAAAATCATTCAAGGACTTCGAGAGAGAAAGTTTGAGGCACATTTAGTCGTTTTTGTAGCTGTGATGGTCTCTAGCCTATTGCTCTACTTTGCCGCCCAAAGTGGGAGTACGGGGATGATGTGGGGATTGATAACGGTTGTGGTCTTGGGGAATTTGTTGGCGGTGATGGTGTAAGAGGACACATCTGAAGGTTGACGATTTTCCTCTCTCTATGGTATCATCCAGTCCAAGTTATTGATGTTTCATGCAGCAATTCTCAATATGTCACTCCTCTAAAGAGGACTCCATGTGCGAGAAGCGTTTTTTGCGACGTGGCACGCTCTGCGCCCCCTTGTGGGGTTCTCTCGGTTAACAAGATAACAGTGAAATCAGGGAGATTGCCACACCCCCAAAAAACGGGGGTTCGCAATGACAGCTAAATTTAGAATTGCTGTGTTTCATGTAGTGAGTTTG
Source organism: Chloroflexota bacterium (assembly GCA_030666985.1). Classification (GTDB taxonomy): domain Bacteria; phylum Chloroflexota; class Anaerolineae; order Anaerolineales; family UBA11858; genus B10-G9. The sequence continues at coordinate 5,600 of DAOUWT010000029.1, read as the reverse complement.
TGTAGTGAATTTATAAGGAGAGAACAATAGGAAAGATAAAGTATAGGGCAAATAATTATATTCGAGCTCATGAGGTACGCCTCATTGACGCCGATGGGGAAAATCAAGGAGTTGTTCCTTTGAAAGAAGCCCAGCAGCTTGCACGTGAGGCAGGGCTGGACTTGGTTGAAGTGGCTCCTAATGCACGCCCTCCCGTTTGCAAGGTGATGGATCTTGGAAAGTTCCTCTACGAACAGGAAAAGAAACGTCAAAAAGCGCGTAAAGCTCAGAAAACCATTGAGGTCAAAGAAATTCGCTTGCGACCAAAAACCACCGATCATCACCGTGGCTTCAAAGTACGCGATGCACGACGTTGGCTGGAAGAAGGGAAAAAAGTGAATGTCCGTATTCAATTCCGAGGACGCGAGATACATTATCTGGAAATTGGAATGGACATCCTCAGAGAAGTAGCAATAGAGCTTAACGATGTGGGACAAGTGGAGCATAGACCCTCGAAAGAAGGCCACTCTCTGCTCATGGTGTTAGCCCCTCTTAAAGTGTAAGGGAATTCCCAAAAAACAATCATCTGGAAACTCGTGTTGCGTGTTGCTTGATCTCACGCCTCACGTTTCACGTTTTACGCTTCACGGACTTTAATCTTGCCTCTACCTCGAAGCTTATAAACGACACTTAATTCAGAATAATATTCATTTTAGTTAGTGCGGCTGTTGGGTGCAATCAACAGGTGCCTCATTGAAAAACAATCAGGCAACCGGCGCCCAGGGGCTGCACAGGAGAGTGTTTTATGGCACGTGTAAAAACTGGAACCACCCGTCGTAGACGACATAAGAAAATCATTAAATCGGCCAAAGGTATGTACAATACCCGCAGCCGGCTTTACCGCCGGGCAAACGAGGCCATGCTGAAAAGCCTTTGGTATGCCTACCGTGACCGGCGCACTCGGAGACGGGATTTAAGGCGTCTGTGGATTACCCGCATCAACGCCGCAGCGCGTCAAAATGACCTTCCTTATAGCCGTTTCATTTACGGCCTTAAACAGGCTAACATTGACCTCAACCGCAAAATGCTGGCCGATATGGCCGTCAAGCACCCAGAGGCCTTCGCCAAAATCGTCGAGGAAGCCAAGGCGGCTATCCCTTAGTAACTCAGGAACACGGTTCCTCAGAGGAACCGTGTTCCTGAGTTCAATGAAAGTCAAGAAGGTACTAATGGAAAATTCCGCACTAACCTGCGGAATTTTTTCATTTAATGCTACAATCAAAATCGGAGGCAAATTACACGATGAACAAAATATTGCGACAGGAACAATTTTCTCCCCGGATGCGCTTTCAAATTGTGCAGGGCGACATCACCCAAGAAACGGTGGACGCCATTGTCAACGCCGCCAACGCTCACCTTCGGCATGGAGGAGGGGTGGCGGGAGTGATCGCCCGGGCCGGGGGACCAAAAATTGCTACGGAAAGCAAGGCCTGGATCGCAGAGCACGGCCCGGTGGGGCACGCCCAACCCGCTTACACCACCGCCGGGGAACTCCCCTGCCGCTACGTTATCCACGCCGTGGGGCCAATTTGGGGGTCGGGGGACGAGGACGCTAAATTGGCTGCCGCTGTCACAGGATCGCTCCAACGGGCTGAGGAACTTGATGCACGCTCCCTCGCTCTCCCCGCTATTTCTACCGGCATCTACGGCTTCCCCCTCGAGCAGGCCGCTAAGGTGATTTTCGCCGCTATCAGAAAATACGCTGCCCAAAATCCAGATACCCGGCTAGAGGTGGTTCGTTTGGTTCTTTATGGCGATCCCACCGTTGGGGCATTTCTTAGTGTTTGGGGCCAGGACTGAAACATGATCACCTCAACGCAAAACGCCAAGATCAAGCGCATCCGGCGTCTGCAAGACAAATCGAAGGCTCGCACGAAGGAACACGCTTTTGTGATCGAAGGCGTCCGCCTGGTGGAGGAAGCCCTCCGGTGGGGCTGGGCGCCAGAGATAGTGCTCTATACAAGCGGCTTGGATGAGCGCGGCTTTCAGGTGGTGGATCAATTCCGTGCTCAAGGCATTCAAGTTATCCAGACCTCTCCCGAGGTGATGCAGGCCGCCAGCGACACGGAGACGCCCCAAGGGCTGCTGGCCGTCCTCCCCCTGCAAGGGCAGCCCCTCCCCCGAAAGCTGGACTTCGTGCTCATCCCCGACGCCATCCGCGACCCGGGCAACCTGGGAACTCTTCTCCGCTCGGCCTTGGCCGCTGGCGTAGACCTTGTTCTTCTGCCGCCCGGCACGGCTGATCCCCACTCCCCCAAGGTGATTCGCGCCGCCATGGGAGCGCATTTCCGTCTCCCCATCCTCAAAACTTCCTGGCAGGAGATAAAAGAGAAAATAAAATCATTACATGTTTTCGTGGCGGAAGCCGAAAAGGGCATCCCACACACAAAAGCAGACCTGGCCCAGCCTCTAGCCTTAGTCATTGGCAACGAAGCGCACGGCCCCGGCCCAGAAGTCCAACAACTAGCCGATGACTGGCTGCACATCCCCATGCCCGGGGGGGCGGAATCACTCAACGCGGCTATAGCTGGTTCGGTTCTGATGTTCGAGGTTGTTAGGCAGAGGGTAGTGGATATTAGATATTAGATATTGGATAATAGAGTCTAGACCAATCTACCAATACCCAGTACCTAATATCCAATACCAAATACCCTGTGGCGGCCATGTCCATCCGGCACCGAACGCCATCGCTCGGTTCGCTAGAGGCGTGCCTTGCCACGGGCACGCAAAGCGCGGCAAAACCTTCGCTATCCCCTGGGGGTAGATGACAAGACCTCGGAGGTCGTGCTGCAACGTTGAGGAACAGTTCCCCGCTTCCACATTTGCATGACCACTCCCCCAGTAAATCCACGCAAAAGCAGTGTCCCCACGCCGGGGGTCAGACTTCCCTAACAGATTGTCCCAAAAATTCCAGGCGGGCTTCTGCCAATCCGGGGAGGGCGTCTAAAGCGTAAAAGGGGGCTGTCCCCTCCACCACCAGAGAAGCGGCCACGTTGCCATGCAGCACGGCCTGAACGGGGTCGAATGTGCGGCGGTATCCGGCCAGAAATCCCCCACAAAAGGCGTCTCCCGCCCCGGTGGGATTATGCAACCGGGCCGGGTAGGCGGGTATCTCCCAGCGTTTATCCCCCCCCGCGTCGTAGAGCAATTGCCCCCGCTCCCCGCGTTTGATGACTATCATCTCGCAGCCATAATGCGCCAGTTCTGCTGCCATCTCCCATAAATCTGCGCTGTGACCCCGAAATAGGCGGCGTAAATCCTTCTCGGCGGGGATGAAGGCCGTGAGGCCGGTGACCAGGGCGGGGATGTCTGCCCAAAAGTTGGCATCCATGTACCCGGAGGCGGGGTCAAGGGTGATGGTGGTGAAGCCTGCCTGGCGGAACACAGCGGGAAGGAGGTTGTGGGTCAGGTAGTCGACCGGGCAGAGGTGGGCTGCGGTAGCCATGAGATATTTTTTTGGGATGTCCTTTTGGCGGAGGGTGGCAGGCCCGGTTTTTGTGCGGCTATCGAGTTCATGCCCCTTTTTTTCATAGCCGAGGAGAGCCTTGGGGAAAGGCAGTCCCAAGCGGATAAAGTGAGGGATGGGGTCATCCTCTACGCGGGTGGATTTATCGAGGTAGGTGTAGAAGGAGCGGACATCTACGGCCCCAGGGAGGATGGTCACCCCTTCGGTGTTGATGTGGCGTTGGGTGAAGTCGTTTAGCCAGGATTGGGGGTAATCTTCTCCCACTTGGGCCAACAAACCTGGCTGGCGGTCTGGTTCCCATAGTTTGTGGCCCACCGCCGCGTAGAGAGCGTTTCCCCCTGGGACATCCAAAACTGGTTTGTTGTCAGTGCTGATGAAGTATTCCCGACGAAGTTGTCCCACGAAGATGTCTTGAGGCGGGGGAAAGTCGGTTTTCATGGGCTAGGCCTGGTGGGAGGTGGGGCTATTTTCCCAGGTCGGTCACTTTGCGGAGGAAAGAGAAAGCGGCTACCCCCCGCTTGACGCCATCTGCGGGGGCGAGGCTGAACTCTTCCTCTTCCAGATTCTGGCTCAATAAATAGGCTGCACCAGCTCCTGACAGGGCACCGATGATGGCCCCCAAGAGGATGGTTTTTGTGTTTATGTCTTTTTTTTCTTTTATTTCTTCTATCATTGGTTACCTCTGTGGTGGGTATTGGGTATTAGATGTTAGATATTAGATATTGGATATTGGGGATTGGGGATTGGATATTAGGTATTGGGGGTGGCTACAAATTAGTGTCGGAAGAGGGTGCGGAGAGATGCCCAAAAACTTTCTATACGAAAGACAGGTTCTGCTAATTTGTCGGCGAGGTTCTTTATTTTTTCTTCGGCCTGTGAAGCGAGTTCTTGTCCCCGGCGGGTGTATTTGGGCAAGATTTTGTTGAGGCGGATTATGGCATAGGCTGTTAAGCCGGTTAGGGCCAAGGGAACCAAGGATATGAGGATGAGGGGAGCGAGCAAGAGTATGGCAGAGGTGTCGGCTTGTTGTCTGATGCCCTTCTCGCTTATGGCGGCAATCACGGCCCAAACTGCTAAAGCGGCTATAAGCGTGCTTCCCAGGATAAGAGGGAAGGTGATTTGCCAAAATGCTGTGGGGTTGGTTTTTGTTTTTTCTTCCATGTTGTTGATATTGTAGCATGGATTTGTGGTCTGGGGAGGGGAGTGGCGAGTTGCGAGTCTCCTCTATGGGGATGCTTCGCGATGGCAAGGGGGAGTGTGCAAGGGGAAAGGGGCAAGGGGGAAGTGTGCAAGTTGCGAGTTTGCGAGTTGCGAGTTGCGAGTCCACTCTACGGGGATGCTTCGCGATGGCAAGGGGCAAGGGGCAGGGGGCAAGTCAACTTGTCCTGTTTTTGGCGCACTCAGACTTGACATTTGATTTTTGCAATGATAGGATACGCTCACTATGGATAAAAACCGTATGCGTCGTCATTTTAAGCATATTTATTCCTCTCCCTGACCGGAGGCGGTTTTTGTGTGTAAGTTGATTACCACCTCAAAAAATTTGTGAAACGTCCCCGGTCTAAACGGGGATTTTTGTTTTAAGAGCGTTGGTCAGAAAGGAGGTTATACCAGTAAAAGAGAAAACTTTCTCAAAATTTGTAACTTGTTTCCCGCAGACGTAAAAATATGATATAGTTAAGCAAGTTGTTTCCCCGTTTATTTTCCTAAGGAGAAAGTATCATGAAGAAAAAAGTTTTACTTGGTTTTGTGTTGTTGCTTATTGTCAGTCTAACACTGGCAGCCTGTAAGACAGAGGAGCCGGCTCCGGTAGAAGTAGAAGAAGCCGCTCCTGCTGAAGAGGCAGAAGAAGCCGCTCCTGCTGAAGAGGCAGAAGAAGCCGCTCTTGTAGAAGAAGCCGGCCTCCCCGACCTTGGCGGCCTAGAAGTCACCGTAGCAGTAGAAAACGCCTATCTGCCTTTCAACTACATTGACCCCGATACCGGCGAACCCGCTGGCTGGGACTATGATGTTTGGAATGAGATGTGCGAGCTGCTCAATTGCACCCCTACATTCGTAGAAGCCGCTTGGGAAGGCATGATCCAGGCTGTGGCGG
>DAOUWT010000286.1 GCA_030666985.1 Chloroflexota bacterium | reverse complement strand
CACGTTTCACGCAATCACGCATCACGTTTCACGCAATCACGCATCACGTTTCACTCATCACTTATGGAGGTGTTTATGAATAAAAACAATTTCTGCTTTTTGTTGCTTGCCTTAGCTTTGCTGGGGAGTGCTTCAGCGTGTACCCTCCGGGGAGCGTCAACGCCGACGCCTTTCTCGTATCCCACGCCCGATTTGACCATGACGGCTCTTTTTGCGCCCACCCAAGAGTCCCCGGCCACGTCTGCCCCGGAGACTGCGCAGACGCTCCCCCCTGCGACCGCTGCGCCGCAGGCCACCCCTTTCCCAACCGCCACCCCGACAACGGAGCCGACGCAAATCCCCTCCACAGCGACGCCTTATCCTACCTATACACCCTATCCCACCTCCACCCCTATCCCCACCACGGTTTCTTATGAAGGCCCCGGCGTGCGCCCGGGAGCGGGTGTCATCGCCGCCCGTTTTGACGCTCCCCCCACAATTGATGGCAATTTAGGCGAGTGGAACGAAACACTGTACCCGGTGGAGAATGTGGCCTATGGAGGAGGAGAGCATTCCTCTGCTGCTGACCTTTCGGGGACGGTAATGGTGGGCTGGGATGCGGTTTATCTCTACCTGGCCTCAGAGGTGCTGGACGATGTTTATGTCCAAGAAGCATCGGGGAAGAATTTGTTTAAAGGAGATAGCATCGAAGTTTTATTGGATGTCAATGTAAGTGGCGACTACTACTGGGCTGCGTTGAATACTGATGATTATCAGGTAGGGGTGTCGCCTGGCAATCCCACGGTAGGCAATAACCCTGAAGCTTATTTATGGTACCCGTGGAGCGTATCTGGGCCGCGCCCTCAAGTTCTGATTGGAGTGGCTGCAACAGGACAAGGATACCTGATTGAAGTGGCTATGCCCTGGAGCATGTTTGGAGTTGCTCCCAGTGCGGGCGACCATTATGGGTTTGGTTTTTCCTTTTCTGATAATGATAACGTAGGAACGACCATACAACAGAGCATGGTGTCTAACCTGGCTAATCGGATATTTACCAATCCCATGACGTGGGGAGACTTGGTGTTGGGGCCGTGAAACGTGATGCGTGAAAACGTGAAACGTGATTAAAAACACGACCTCCGAGGTTTTGAGTTCAAACCTCGGAGGTCTTTGTATTTACGAGATTAGCGAAGATGGGCGTAGACTAGCGTAGATTGGCGGACTCAGTCCAAATACGCCGCCAGCTTATCCTGAATGCGGGGATTGCGCAGCCGCCGCAGGGCCTGGGCCTCAATCTGGCGGATGCGTTCTCGCGTGACGCCCATCTTTTGGCCAACCTCGTTGAGAGTCAGCGTCCGGCCATCGCTCAATCCATAACGCATTTCCAGGATGCGTGTCTCCCGGGGAGGGAGTTCGGCTAGGGCCTCTTGGAGGTGTTCACGGAGGAGGATGTTTGTGGCTTCTTCGTCGGGCGGGATGCTTTCTTCGTCGGCGATGAAGTCGCCCAGTTGAGCGTCATCCTCCTTCCCAGTTGGCATTTCCAGAGAGAGAGGGCGGCGAGCGACTTGCATCATGTCCTGAACGTCTTCGGGGGTAACATTCAAGGCTTCAGCAAGTTCGTTCTGGTTAGGGTTTCGGTTCAAAGTTTGCTTGAGTTGGTGCTGCATACGAATCATCTTGTTGATCTTATCACCCATGTGAACCGGGACGCGGATAGTACGCCCCTGGTCGGCAATTGCCCGCGTTATGGCCTGCCGGATCCACCAAGTGGCATAGGTGCTGAATTTGTGTCCCCGGGAGCGCTCGAACTTGAGCGCAGCCCGCATCATGCCAATATTCCCCTCTTGGATTAAATCCAAGAATGAGACCCCGCGTCCCACGTACTTTTTGGCAATGCTGATCACGAGGCGGGTGTTGGCTTTCATCAAATGTTCGTAAGCAGCCCAGCCATCATTGGCGATCTCAACGAGTCTTTCCTTTTCTTCCTCGTCTATATTTGCCTCGGCTAATATATGTTGGGCCTCACGACCAGCGTCAATTCGTTTAGTCAGGTCTTGTTCTTCTTCGCGGGTGAGGAGGGGAACTTTCCCAGCTTCCTTGATATAAAGGCCTACACTGTCCTTTGTGCTGATATTGGTCAGCGTGTCTTCATCTTCGAACTCAAAATCATCCTCGAAACCTTTCGGCTCAAACTCCGCGCCTTCGTTCTCTTCCAAGGAGACATTTTCTTGGGCTGTTTCTTCATCTTCCATATAAGGAATGTCCGCACTAAGGAGAGCTGAGAAGGCTTGCTCTAGTTTCTTGACATCCTTTTCTGCTTTCGGATACACATCTGAAATATCATCCAAGGTGACATACCCCTTTTCCCGACCCAGTTGAAGCAAGTGGGCAATAGGATTTGCGTGTTTATGATTGTCTTCTACTATTTCTTGTTCGTTCATATTTTCTTACAATCCTCATTAAAAAACCATCCAACTTTGTTGGATGGGTGTTTATTGAAACTACAGCTTCATTATAGCATAGAATAGGGGATTGCAAGGGCGTTTTATGAAACATTTATAATTACAGTTCACGTATTCGAGAGCGATATTTTGTCATTGAACTACTTTTTTCTATTCGAGGAGTTCAATAAGGAGTTCGATATTGAGGATCTTTTTAGTCGGGATACGAATCGCTTTCACCAGATGTGGGTGGATTTGAAGGCATCCCTTGTGGATAGTGACCTGGTCAATATCGCGCCAGAAAAGTTTTTTCTCTTTATAATCCAATCCCTGCTCAGAAATTTTCAGAGGCCCAAAGTAGAGCGCTTTTCCCGCCTTATGCGCCTGGCGGATTTGGGGGCGGAGGCGGGGATAAACGTGTGCCTTGAGGCTGGCAATCAGCCCTGGGAGACGGGGGAGACGGTCATCGAGGCGGATGGGGGCTTGGTTGATGGCGTAGATGGTGAGGCTGTGCCTTGTTTGGGATTTCCAGCCCAAGAAAGTATTGTGGGTGAGGGATGTACTCAAACCCTCAACCTGTCCCCAGGGGATAGCTTGCACCCGCCCTGGGGGGCGGTGGACGCGAATCCCGTGGGCGTGGACCGCAACCCACAGGTGAGCGCGTCGCAGGCGGCGGAGGGCGTAGAGCAAGAGCGGAAGCGCGACAATGGCGGAGACGAGAAACCAAGGACGTCCCCAGCTTTCAGCAGCCGCCAGCCCAAAATGCGTATAGCCATAATATGACCGCCATACTCCATACCCCAGGGGGCTGAGCACCACCAATCCCAGGGGAATGAAAGTACTCAGTAAATCACGCCAGCGCAGCGCTTGGGCATGGTGTACGGTGGTTAATTGGCCGAGGGGGATGGTCTTTTTGGAAGGCATTTATGCAAGAGACAGGGAGCAAGAGGCAGGGGGCAAGGGGCAGGGAATAGACGTGTATAGTTTAGCACAAAGCTGGGAAAATTTGTATCTTTTCTACTTGATAAACGCCTCAACGGCTTGCTGAGAGAAATTACTCACGCATCACGTTTCACGTCTTCACGCAACACGCAACACGTTTCACAGAACGTGTGTGTCAATCGACTATTGGTAAGTTTATTTCACGGTAGCTCGGCCCCCCTCAGTCCCCCCATTTGCACCTCACGAAAAGATGTGAGACGAAAATGGGGGGAGGAATTACTTCGCGCACGAGAT
>DAOUWT010000057.1 GCA_030666985.1 Chloroflexota bacterium | reverse complement strand
GTAGCCCCATCGGGTGCGGAATCCAGGGGAGCTGGCGATCCCCTTCGAGCAGTGAGTAATCAACGTTATATGCAATCGCCTTGCTAGAATCACGGGGCAATTGCATAGAGATACAATATCGTGGAAGCCAACCCCGGAGGCAACCATTCACTCCTCGTTGGGGATTGGTGGGAGCGCAAGCGGCTGGGGGACGGTAAAGCCACGCCCCGGCGGAGGAGCCAATCCCCATGGTCGTTCCCCGTTTGGGCGTGTGTGCCATGCTTGGGGGTTGGTCTCACGCCCCCGCGTGGCACCCTCTCCCTCAGCGTGGCACCCTCCCTCAAAAATCCACGGGGCAGCGGAACGCGGTTCCGCCTTGATCACAGAGGTATATTTTTTGCGACCGCCTTGCTCAACTCACAGGCTAGTCAATATTAAAGGTTCATCATCCATGACAGCGATGGTATGTTCAAAATGAGCTGTCAAAGAATTATCATAGGAGACAACAGTCCACTTGTCTGCCAATACTCGCGTACGCGATGTGCCTACCAAGACCATTGGTTCGAGGGCAATGGTCATTCCTTTTCGTAAACGCGGCCCCGTACCGGAGGTCCCAAAATTAGGGACCTGGGGTGGTTCGTGCATTTCGCGGCCTACTCCATGCCCAGTATACTGGAGCGGCACATGAAAGCCATGTCCTTCAACGTGATTCTGAATGGCAGCCGATACATCACCGAGGCGATTTCCCGAACGCATCTGAGCAATTCCTTTCTCGAGAGCTTCTTGAGTTACTCGCATCAGACGTTTAGCTTCTTCCGAGATTTCGCCCACGCCAACCGTAAAAGCGGAATCTCCTATAAAGCCATCCAGAGTTGTCCCGCAATCTACAGAAACGAGGTCGCCTTCGTGCAAAACGCGACCACTAGGAATGCCATGAACCATCTCACGATTGACGCTCACTGTCAGTGTAGCAGGGTAAGGATAAGGGCCGGGGTATCCTTTGAAAGTGGGCGTACCGCCATGATCTTGGATTACGGTATATGCCACTTGATCCAATTCTGCGGTAGTGATTCCGGGGCGGATCATAGCCTTTACCTCTTGCAAAGCTCTGGCGTTGACACGTCCGGCAGCACGCATCTTGGAAATTTCAGCTTGATTTTTAAGGTAGATTCTTCGACCCATTTTTCTTGCACTTCCGGTGATTGTGCGCTAAAGATCAACGCACTAGTAAGGTCTCATCATATCCATGCAATTTCAATTCAGCATCAATGTTCTGGAAAGTATCGCGGACCACACCAACCACAATCAGCAAGCCTGAAGAAGCAACCAACATGGTTCCCGATCCAGTTGAGGGGAAGAGCAGGCCAATAAAAAAGGGTGTCACGGCCACAAATCCCAAGAAAAACGCTCCGGGAAATGTGATGCGGCGTAATACTTTTGTCAGGTAATTCTGGGTGGGTGTTCCCCGACTAACGCCAGGAATCTGTGCTCCCGCACGTTTCAGGTTCTCTCCATAGTCCTGTTGGGCAAATAATACATCAGTATAGAAGAACGTGAATCCCACGACCATAAAGAAGTAGAAGAGCCAATACCAATGACTAGTTCCACCAAAAATGTCTTGTACAGTAATAGCAAAGTTTGCCACCCAAACAGTATCCGAAGTCATGAAGAAGCTGGCAATAATGGCCGGGAAGGTCAGCAATGATTGGGCAAAGATCAAAGGGATCATGCCTGCCATATTCACCTTCAAAGGAAGTGAGCCTCTAACAGGCATGGACATGCGACGTCCCACTCTCCGACCCGGATACATAACAGGGATATTCCGCTGCCCTTGTTGCACAAAGACAATTGCAAAGATGGTCAAGGCCGTGAAGGCAAGCATGAAGCCCAAAACCAACCAGCGGCTTTGCGGGTTACTCAATATCTGCACAAAGTTCTGGGGAATACGCGAGACAATACCGGCAAAAATCAGCAAAGATAAGCCCTGATTGCGTATACCATACTCGGAGATCAATTCTCCAAGCCAGATAGCAAACATGGTTCCCGCTGTCATACTGGAAATGATTGCTATGGTCGGTAAGAGCGAGCTTCCACTAAACCCAAAATTACTGATAATCGCGCCTCCAGCCAAGGTGGAGAAAATGCGTATTTGCCCAACGGCCTGAAGAGCAGCCATGGGGACAGCCAGGATATAAGTCCATTTCTCCATCCATTTACGCCCTTCTTGGGGGTTGTCCTCCATTTTACGTTGCAGAGCAGGAATAATAGGAACAAGAAGCTGCAAAATAATTTGAGCGGTGATGTAAGGATAAACACCCATCGCCAGCACAGAAAAATTGGAAACCGTGCCGCCCGAGAGCATATCCAAAATCCCAATAAAGGTGCCTGCTGCCCCCCCCCCAGCCATCATTTGAGCAAGGCGGGCTCGGTTTGCGCCAGGAATGGGCACATGAGCGGCAAGACGATAGATCACCAAAATAGCTAAGGTAATCAACAACTTGCGACGGATATCTTCTGATTTCCACAAATATCGCCAAGCAGAGCGCTTCATAAAGTTTGTCTCCTTCTAATGATCCTGATCTGGTCAGACAGATTTGGCTTATTTTTCAATAACTTCAACACTGCCTCCAGCGGCTTCGATCTTTGCACGTGCATTCTTCGTGAAGCGATGAGCACGCACCGTTAGAGAAACGTCTATTTCGCCTAGTCCCAAAATAGCAACGGGTTTCTCGTCGCCAGGGATGAGGCGGACTGCTTCTAATACTTCTGGAGTGACTTCAGTATTCTTTGGGAAGTGTGCCAAATACTCTATGTTTACTTCCTGATATTCGACGCGGTGTGGGGGAGTGAAGCCCCGTTTTTTCGGGAAACGGCGGAAGAAAGGGGTATCTCCACCTTGATGCCAAAGAGGAACGCCACCACCACTACGGGCATTTTGGCCCTTAGTACCGCGACCGGCCGTTTTCCCATAACCAGAGCCTCGTCCACGCCCCACGCGTTTACGTTTTTTTATAGCACCTTCGTTTGGTCTTAACTCATGTAGTTTCATAATTCACTACCTACTTTTTAATTTCTTCCACCTGGATAAGATGCTGCACGCGAGTTAACATGCCGTGCAAACTCTTACAATCCTTGTGCTCTACTGTTTGTCCCATGCGCTTCAGGCCCAAAGCCTCAAGCGTTCTTTTTTGGCGTTTATTATTTCCAATTGGGCTTCTGCGTAATGTAATGCGAACTAGGGGTGTCTTCTTTTTCGCCATACGTTTATTTCCTACTCCAGAAGGGAGTTACCTTCTCAATGTCCACCCCTCTGCTAGCCGCCTCTTCGCGCGGGTCTTTTAATTGATCCAGAGCATGAATAGTTGCAGAGGCTATATTCAAAGCGTTGTTACTGCCCAGCGACTTTGTCAAAACATTAGAGATACCAGCGACCTCTATAACTGCACGGACACTACCGGCAGCAATAACTCCGGTGCCTTCCGAAGCTGGTTTCAGCAACACTTTTGCCCCACCAATTTTCCCAATCGCTTTGTGGGGAATTGTCGTCTCAAAAACAGCTACGTGATGCATATCATCTCGTGCTTTAGAAGCAGCTTTCCCAATGGCATCAGGAACGGAATTCGCTTTTCCCATGCCCATTCCAATATTTCCTTTATGATCTCCGGCGACCATCGTCACCCGGAAAGAAAACCGGCGTCCACCTTTGACAACGGTAGCAACCCGCCTAATATCAACGATGCGCTCATCAAATTCTTGTTCTTGTTCTTTCTTATAACCGTTTGACATATCCTTCTCCTGGTCAGTTTCCTAGAACTTTAAACCGCCGTCGCGAGCGCCTTCAGCTAAGGCTTTAACACGACCAATGTATTTAAAGCCACCTCTATCAAAGACGACCTTCTTAATCCCTTTCTCTAAAGCCCGTTCAGCAACAGCCTGCCCGACCAACCGAGCTTGCTCCGTCTTTGTCAGACCTTCTATTTCGTCCCGTACCTTGGTGTCAATAGTAGATGCAGACACCAATGTATGCGCAGTCAAGTCATCAATAACTTGAGCATAAATCTCGTTCAGGCTGCGAAATACACTTAGCCGTGGACGATCAGAGGTTCCATAGATATTACGACGGACATGGCTATGTCGTCGAGTACGAGAGGCGGCACGTGATTTTTTCTTAGCCATATTACATCACCTTTCCTACCTTACCAGCTTTGCGGCGGACGTATTCACCACTGTACCTGATACCTTTGCCCTTATAAGGCTCTGGCGGACGTACTTTGCGAATATCAGCTGCCACTTGGCCAACTTTTTGTTTATCATATCCTCGGACTGTGATTTTGCGGGATCTCTCAGTCACCTCGAAGGTGATCCCATCGGGAGGCGTTATCTCCACAGAGTGGGAATATCCCACATTCAGTATCAAGTTATCTCCTTCCAAATTTGCACGGTAACCCACGCCAACCAGCTCTAAATCTTTTAGAAAGCCTTTTGTTACGCCGATAACCATGTTGTTCAGCAACGCGCGGGTGGTGCCATGAAGAGCCCGGATTTCCCGATCATCAGAAGGACGCTTGACAATGATTTGTCCTTCTTTAAAGGAGATTTCAAGAGAGGGGAAAAAAGTATATTCAAGCTCTCCTTGGGGTCCTTTAACACACACGTGCGTCCCATCAATTTTCACGTCTACGCCAGATGGAACATCCACCGGCAAACGGCCAATTCGTGACACAGCTCATTCTCCTTAATTATAGGTTGTCATTTTAAATAACAGTCTACAATCTAATTACCAAACTTTGCAAATGATTTCACCGCCCACGCCCAACTTACGAGCTTGGCGGCCAGTCATTACACCTTTCGATGTCGTTAGAATGGCAATACCCATCCCTGATAACACATAGGGAATGTCGTCCTTGCCAACATAAATACGTTGACCAGGCACACTCACGCGTTCTATTGTGGTAATCACAGGACGTTTATGCCGATGTTCTCCGACATACTTCAATCCAATCTTCAGGTTTTTAAAACCTGTGACCTCATCGTCAACAACTTTATGACTACTGACAAAGCCTTCGTTTTGCAATATGCCCGCAATAGCCGTTTTTACCTTCGAACTTGGCATCACCACATGGGGATGTTCGGCACTTACAGCATTTCGGATACGCGTCAACATATCAGCAATCGGATCACTAACACTCATTATTCATCCTCCACTCGGTTCACCAAGAAGACTTGACAACGCCGGGTATTTTTCCTTCTAGGGCTAATTCGCGAAAACAAATTCGGCACAAACCAAACCGGCGCATATAACCGCGCGGGCGACCACACTTTTTGCATCGATTCACCTCGCGTACCTTATATTTACGCCGTGTTTCTCGCGCTACCATGCTTTTCTTAGCCATCTTTATCCTTCCTCCTTGAACGGCATACCAAGAATCCGCAACAACTCACGTCCTGCTTCATCATCTTTTGCTGTGGTCACAATACTAACTCCAAATCCGCGTATGTGTCTTACCTGGTCATAACTTATCTCAGGAAATACCAATTGTTCGCGAAGACCGAGAGTGTAGTTTCCTCGTCCATCAAAAGAATTAGGAGAAACACCACGAAAGTCCCGCACACGAGGCAAGGCCACGTTTATCAAACGATCCAAAAACGCCCACATTCGCTTACCACGTAAAGTGACACGAACGCCAATGGGTTCACCAGCACGGAGTTTGAAATTTGCTATATTTTTGCGTGACTTAGTAATGATAGGTCTCTGGCCTGTCATTGTCGTCACATCGTTCACGGCTTCGTCCAAAGCTTTTGCATCTGCCAAAGCCTCGCCAACACCTACGTTGACAACAACTTTTTCGATGCGAGGAACTTGCATCACGTTCTCCAAATTCAAGTTCTCTTTCAAGCTCGAAACGGCTTCATTCAAATAACGTTCTCTCAATCTATTCATATTTTCGCTCCAAGCACTCAGTCAATCACCGCATCGCAACGTTTACAAACTCGGTGAGTTTCGCCGTCCTTGCGGTCAATACCTACTCGGGTAGTCTCATTGCATTTAGGACAAACAAGCATCACATTAGAGATATGTACGGGTCCCTCAAATTCAATAATACCAGGGGTCATGGAACGACCTTGGGTTTGAATTTGTCCCTGGTGCTTCTTGCGAATATTGACGCCCTGCACAGTCACACGTTGCTTTTTTCGATAAACCTTGATTACTTCACCACGTTCGCCTTTATCGTCAGCACGACCACTGATGACTTCAACTATATCGCCTTTCCGTATTTTAAATTTCACAACTATCACTCCTGCATCACTAGCTCTCTAAATGGTCTCTGGAGCCAAAGAAACAATTTTCATAAATCCTTTCTCACGGAGTTCACGAGCTACGGGACCAAAAATACGGGTTCCGCGAGGGTTGGTTCCATCTGCATCTAAAATGACAACAGCGTTATCATCAAAGCGGATCGTGGAACCATCACTACGGCGCCATTCTTTCGCCGCGCGTACAACTACAGCACGGACAACTTCGTGCGTCTTCACAGAACCGTGGGAAGACGCCGTTTTAATGGAACCAACTACAATGTCACCGATTCGAGCATAACGACGCACAGAACCGCCCTTCACCCGGATCACCTGTAACACTCGAGCCCCGGAGTTATCAGCAACTTTTACTTTCGACTCTTGTTGTATCATCGCTTTCTCCGTTTAGCCTTTGCCACCAGCAATGTTACGGCTAAGTATCTCTTCAACCACCCACCGTTTCCGCTTGGAAATGGGACGCGATTCGACAATTCGAACCTCATCACCCATCTCACAGCCAAGCTCATCGTGAGCCATTACTTTATTATGTCTATCAATGACTTTTTTGTACATCCGATGGCGATAGCGACGAGTCGTACGCACTACTACCGTTTTTTGCATCTTATTGCTTACAATAACACCGGTCATACGACGGCGATCACTGCTCATACTTCACCTTCCATTGCATCTATAATCTCGCGCTCTCGCAGAATAGTCAGGTAGCGAGCAATCGAACGTCGAGTATAAGGCAGGCGTGTAAAATCTATTAGCTCGCCTGTAGCCTGCTGAAAACGCAGATTCATTAACTCTTCGCGAGTCTCATTCAAACGTACCTGTATCTCTTCTATTGATAAAGCTCGAATTTCTTCAGCTTTCATGCGTTTTCTCCTAATTTATTTCGTCACGCCGGACAATTTTTGCCTTGATAGGGAGCTTATAGGAAGCCCGCCGAAGTGCTTCGACAGCTATCTCATCATCAACTTCTCCACCAATTTCAAACATGATCCGTCCTGGCTTTACTACCGCTGCCCAATACTCTACAGAGCCTTTCCCTTTTCCCATCCGGCTCTCTGCTCCACGTTTCGTAATAGGCTTATCGGGAAAAATACGTATCCAAACTTTGCCACGCCGGCGCATGGCCCGTACCATAGCCCGGCGGGCGGACTCAATCTGTCGAGCACTAATCCAAGCGGGTTCTAAGGCTTGTAAGCCATAGTCCCCAAAGTGGACTTCTGCTCCCCGACGAGCCTTGCCTTTCATGCGGCCCCGCATTTGTTTTCTATACTTTAAACGTTTTGGCATCAACATGATTCCAACTACCTCTCTTGTTTCTAAACCAATCTAATTTGGATTAGAATCATCTACTAACATACACGCCATCATGCTCTGCGGCTTTTTCTTCCTCTTCGAAACTAGGAACAACTTCACCTTTATAAATCCACACTTTAACGCCAATACTCCCGTAAGCGGTCGCGGCCTCTGTCAAGGCGTAATCGATATCCGCCCGCAAAGTCTGACGCGGCACTCGGCCCTCACGCATGTGAATCGTGCGAGCCATTTCGGAGCCACCTAAACGACCAGCGACTTCAATCCGAACCCCTTCCGCACCTTGTCGCATAGAGCGACTGATAGTACGGCTCATAGCTCTGGAGAAGCTGATTCGACTCTCAAGCTGGCGAGCCACATTGCAAGCCACTAAATAAGCATCTAAATCCGGATTCTCTATTTCTTCAATATCCAAATTTATTTTTTCGCCTACTAATTCTTCCAACAAGTGGCGCGTATGTTTGACATTGACACCTTTCCGACCAATTAAAACACCGGGCTTCGAGGAATGTACAATAATATTGACTTTACCTGGGAAACGTTCGATCTCAATCTGAGAAACACCAGCCCGCTCCGCATCTTCGTGAATTAAGTTGCGGATAGCAATATCTTGGTGCAACTGATCAACATACTTATCACCCTCTGCATACCAGCGGGCATCCCACGTTCGAGTTATATTCAAACGAAATCCAATAGGATGAACTTTACGACCCATAATATCTCCTGCATATTGTGTATTCTTTCATTGTCTGCTCATTCCTTAAGTAAGTGAGAATAAAATATCCAAGACAACGGTACTCCTCACCAGAGCAGTACTTAGTATTCACTCTAATCTAATTCCCGTTCCCGAAGGATAACGGAAATGTGCGATGAACGACGCAGACGAGGCTTCACTCGCCCACGAGCGCCAAACCGGCGCCATTTCCGCGTGGGTCCCTCATCGGCAACGATGTGATGAACATATAAATCATATCGATTAAGACCAAAGTTATTCTCTGCATTCGCTATCGCAGAAGAAATCAACTTAGAAACCGGTTGAGCAGCCTTTTTCGTAACAAATTGCAGAGTCTCCAAAGCGTCCACTGCATCTTTGCCGCGCACCAAGTCTACGACCAAGCGAGCTTTCTGAGGAGAAACTTGAATATGACTGACCTTAGCTCTTATATCTTGCGCCATCAGTTAATCTCCTTCTTGGAAGCATCCCTCTTGGCAGCAGCTCTCCCGGTTGTATGCCCGCGGAATGTCCGCGTAGAGGCAAATTCACCCAGGCGGTGTCCTACCATATTTTCTGTGATGTAAATCGGCACATGGCGCCGACCATCATGAACTGCCACGGTGTGCCCCACTAGTTGGGGGTAAATAACACTCGCCCTGCTCCAGGTTCGCACCACTTTCTTTTCGCCACGTTCATTCATGGCTTCAATTCTTTTCAACAACTTAGGGTCTATAAAAGGCCCTTTTTTTAGCGATCGTGACATTGTCTGTCTCCTAATAAGCGCTAACGACGTTTCTTGCCTTCTCGGCGATCGCGAACAATATACTTGCTCGTGCGCTTGTTTCGTCTGGTCTTCTTGCCAAGCGTCCGTTTGCCCCAAGGGCTTTTCGGACTGGGCATGCCAATGGGTGATCTACCCTCGCCGCCACCATGGGGATGGTCGCGGGGGGACATGGCAGAACCTCGCACCGTTGGACGAATGCCTTTATAGCGTTTGCGTCCCGCCTTCCCCAGTTTGACGCTGCTGTGCTCCACGTTTCCAACCTGGCCTATGGTAGCATAACAATCTTGGAGGATAAGGCGAATTTCCCCGGAGGGTAAACGCACCTGGGCGTAACGACCCTCTTTGACCACCAAGCGAGCAGATGTTCCCGCCGAACGAACTAATTGCCCCCCTCGTCCTTTCTGCAATTCAATGTTATGAATGCGCGTTCCAGCGGGGATACTGCGAATTGGCAGGCTGTTTCCAGGGGCAATTTCCGCCTCAGGGCCAGAGACAATTGTGTCCCCAACACGCAGTCCAACGGGAGCAATAATGTATCGTTTTTCTCCATCAACGTAATTTAACAATGCCAAGCGAGCGGTCCGGTTGGGATCGTATTCAATAGCAGCCACACGAGCAGGGATACCGAATTTCTCACGTCGAAAATCCACAACTCGGTATTTGCGTTTATGCCCTCCCCCCCGGTGGCGAACGGTAATTCGGCCATAGGAATTACGTCCACCATGCTTGTGCAATGACTTTAGCAATGACCGTTCAGGTTTAGTTTTTGTGATCTCGTCAAACGTATAGCCAGTTCGTCCACGCAAACCCGGTGTTACCGGCTTGTACTTTTTCACTGCCATTATCGAACTCCTTCGAAGGCTGGAATAGTATCTCCCAACTCCAAGGTGACAATCGCCTTTTTGTAGGCACTGCTACGAACCAATAAGCGACGACTTTGAGGACGCCGACTTCGTTTGGCAGGCATAATCATAGTGTTGACTTTTTCGACTTTCACATCGAACAATTCCTCTACTGCTTCCTTGATCATGCGCTTGTTGGCATCAAGTGCCACCTCGAAAGCATATTGGTTCAATTTCTTGTATTGGTGGGTTGATTTTTCTGTTATTATTGGACGGCGTAAGACATCATAAATCGAGGTCATCATTCCCCTCCAGTTCTAAGTTTAGAAGGATTCTATCTATAGCCGGACGTACTACAACGGCTTTATCGTATCTCAGTAAATCCCGGATATTCAAATAATCTACCAATAAAATCTTTGCATCAGGCAAGTTGCGAATCGCACGCTTCAAAAATTCATATTCTTCGTTTTTCTCAGGAAATACTAACAAAACACTACCTTCTCCGGCCAATTGCTCTAAGGCTTGAGCCATCAAACGGGTCTTGGGGGCTTCCAAGGAAAATTCATCTACGATGAACATTTCACCGGAAGACCATTTAGCTGAGAGTGCTGAACGCAATGCAGCCTGCCGCATTTTGCGGGGCATTTTTTTATCGTAGGAACGAGGCTTGGGGGTAAAGATCTTACCACCACCAACCCACTGAGCGGCCCGGATCGAACCCTGACGCGCCCGTCCGGTTCCTTTCTGACGCCAAGGCTTGCGCCCTCCGCCTGAAACTTCGCTGCGCCCTTTTGTACTATGCGTTCCCAAGCGACTATTCGCCATCTGCCGAACAAAAGCCTGGTGCATTAAATCCACTCGTATGGGGGCATCGAGAAGTCCTACCGGTAAATCAATGGTATCAACTTTCTTACCCTTCATATTGATGATATTTACTTCCATAATCGTTTTGCTCCAAAGTTACTCTTTCCGCGCTGCTTTGATGATCACCAAGCCATTCTTCGGACCCGGCACAGAGCCACGAACAGCTATCAGATTACGCTCAGGATCAACCCGCGCCACCAATAAATTCTGGGAGGTTACACGGTGATTTCCCATCCGGCCTGGCATTTTCTTACCCTTGAATACACGGCCTGGAGTCGAGGTTGCTCCAATTGATCCCGGAGCACGCAAACGGTCTGATTGACCATGCGTTTTAGGCCCTCCAGCGAAACCATAGCGTTTCACTACACCCGTGAAACCACGCCCCTTGGCTTTCCCAACCACATCGACTCGTTCACCCTCTTCGAAGACTTCCACAGAGAGTTTTTGTCCTTCCTCTAATTCTTCTTCAGTCCGAAACTCGCGAAGATATTTTAGAGGAGGCAAGTCGTTCCTTTTCAAGTGGCCAAGCTGGCCGCCGGTTAGACGCCTGGGTTTTGTTTCTTCGAAACCTAATTGCACAGCGGAATATCTATCATTTTCAATTGTGCGCACCTGTGTTACATAACAAGGCCCAGCTTCAATGATGGTTACAGGAACAGAATTTCCTGCATCATCGAAAATCTGGGTCATGCCAACTTTCTTACCAATAAGCCCTTTCATCTCAATTTTTCTCCTACGATCCAAAATATGCCGGGGACTGTCAGCTAGGGCTTAGCTACATCATCCCCAGATAACGTAGTTAGCTATTCCTCCGAGAACACTAATTTATTTTATGTTCGCGAGACAAATAACTCTTACGCTATCCTCAAGTCTAAATATTTTCACCAGCAAACGAAGCTTGCAACAACCTGCCCCAATCACAAAATCTAAATTTTTATCTCGATATCCACACCAGCCGGGAGATTCAGTCTCATCAACATATCGATAGTCTGAGAATCTGGTTCTACGACATCAATGAGGCGGTTGTGAGTCCGGATTTCAAAATGTTCGTGCGAATCTTTGTGAACAAAAGTCGAACGACGCACCGTGAATTTTTCGATCTTGGTAGGAAGAGGCACCGGCCCCACGACTCGTGCTCCCGTGCGTTCGGCAGCATCAACAATCCGCTTAGCCGACTGATCAAGAACCCTATGATCGTATGCCTTTAGACGAATTCGTATTTTTTGTTTAGCCATAATATTTACTCTATCAACTCAGTAACAACGCCTGCGCCAACGGTGAGACCGCCTTCACGAATAGCGAAGTCACTCCCTTCTTCTAAGGCTATCGGCACTATCAATTCCACTTCCAT
>DAOUWT010000159.1 GCA_030666985.1 Chloroflexota bacterium | reverse complement strand
TGCTCGAGGGGGAAGGTCACTTCCGCCGGACGCCACCCGCTGGATCTGGCGATCCAGCTAGAGCGTGGGAATGATGTGTCCAATGCTCGAGGGGGAAGGTCACTTCCCCCGGACGCTACCCGCCGGATCTGCCGATCCAGCTAGAGCGTGGGAATGATGTGTCCAATGCTCGAGGGGGAAGGTCACTTCCCCCGGACGCCACCTGCTGGATCTGGCGATCCAGCTCAAGCGTGGAAGTGATGTGTCCAATGCTCGAGGGGGAAGGCCACTTCCGCCGGACGCTACCCGCTGGATCTGGCGATCCAGCTTGAGCGTGGACAAAGCATAGAAAATGAACCATCCCGAAAATGTGTGTGCTTATTCAGCGAATTCAGCAACCAATCGCTCGTACTCCCGAAGTAGCAAGCCAGACGTCCGCTCGATGGCATAGCGTTGGGAACGTGTTTTGGCGCGTATTCCCATTTTTTTGCGAGTTTCTTCTTCCCTGACCAAGCGAGCCATAAGGGCAGAGAAAGCTGGTAGATTTTCTTGTTTTGTTAGCAGCCCCGTTTGTTCATTTTCTACAATATCTTCCACTCCGGGAGAGGTGATGCCTATGACGGGTAATCCTACTGCTTGGGCCTCTATTACTGAAAGAGGGTGTATTTCGCTGACCGAAGCGGTCACGAATATATCGGCGGCGGCTAAATAACGCGGAATCTCTTGATAGGGGGCAAAGCCGGTAAAATAAACTTTTTCTTCAAGCCCCAGGTCTCGAACTTGAGATTTTAAGCTTTTCAGCTCAGAGCCTTCTCCCACTATGAGGAGCTTTGCTCGTTTTTCATCTTTGGACATATCCGAAAAAGCTTGTATTAGAAAAGACAAGTTTTTCTCTGGCGCAACTCGTCCGGCATAGACTAGGATCGCATCTTCTGTTCCAAATCCGAATTCATGGCAGAGGATGGGGTTATTTACGTTTGTGAAGGGAGCTAGATCAATCCCATTGGGGATGTGTTTGATTATGTGCTCTGAAACGCCAATATTTTCCAAGAAGCGTTTTGCACCGAGGGAAGGAGCGACCACTAAATCCATCTTCAGGGAAAAGGGTGGAAAATAAGCCTTAGACAATGTTTCACCAGTTCTTTTGGGAAGAAAAGGGAGGTAGGCTTGAGTGTGAATGTCGTATCTGGTGTGGCTGGTGAATATCAGCGGAGTTCTATGCCGTTTGGAAAAGTGAAGGGTCAATTGCCCGCTCAGGAAGGGATGGTGGAGGTGAAGCACATCCATGGTCTGGAGCAGGTCTTTCGCCTGTGGGGCATATCGCAGACTGAGTCCGAATCCGGTTTTTCCCAATGGCAATATCGGAGAGTAAACGACCTTTACTTCTTTTTTAGATTGTTTGTCATCACCAAAAGTAAATACGAATACCTCATGCCCTAATTTTTCTAGGTGTTGTTTGTTGAGGGCAATGTGATGTGTTACCCCGCTCATACGGTGGTAGGTGTCAACCATCATTCCAATGCGCATATATCTCCTGTAAATGTGAGGCGTGTTGCGTGATGAGTGTTGCGTGAGGACTGAAATATAAGTTCACGTTTTAGAAGCAAATCCCGTGAAATCCCAAAGAGCCAAGGTTTGTAGGATAAAGTGTAGCATAAAAACGGAGGTTGCGAAAGTATTGGTAGGGGAATTTGCATACCTCACGTTTCACGTTTTCACGTTTCACGGTACAATGCAAGCATGCAAGACGACAAGTATTATCTCCCTAACTTAGATAGCGTCAGTGTTCTGGCAGCGACCATTCTTTTGGCATATACAATGACTCACTTTGTCAGTCTCCCGCTTACGGAAATCGAGATGCAGGTGGCCGGGGTTTACGTCCCCCTCACCATCGATTTTTCGACAATCATTGCTATCCTGATAACAGGGTTAACAGCGACAGGCGCGGCCTGGCTGCTCCATGGTCATCCTGGCCTGGAGGGGAAAATCTCTGTCCAGCACTGGCTCTTGCCCAGCCTGACCGCCCTGGTTCTATGGCTGGCCATTGAGCAGCTTCCCTTTGGGGGGCAATGGTGGGTCGCAGCCAGTATAAGCGGCATTACCCTCATGTTGGTGCTCATGGCAGAATATATCGTAGTAAATTATAATAACCCTTATTACATTCCGGCTTCTATTGGCGTCACAGCGATTTCTCTGGCTCTATATCTTATTCTAGCCATTGCCCTGCACTCGGCGGAAGTGCGTCTCTTTTTTCGAGTGCCGGCCTTGAGTATCGCGGCGGGTTTGGTTCTCCTGCGGGTCATCCATCTCCGCACACATGGGACATGGGCTTTCAGGCAAGCCTTACTCACTGTCCTTTTGATTGGAGAGTTAGCAGCCGGTCTCCATTATTGGCCACTCAATTCGATCTCGTTTGGAATTGCCCTTTTAGGTCCCATATACGCCTTGATTGAACTCAGCGAAAACTTACTTGGCTCCCAATCCAAAACCCCCTTGCAGGTGATATTAGGGCCTGTTTTGGTGCTCGTAATTACCTGGGGACTGGCTGCTCTGCTCTAAAAAAATAGGACTGTCGTAACACTTACTTTGCAGGCGTGTTATAACCACAAAGTATCTCTTTTATTCGCAACTACAATTTTTGTAACCATTCACCTCCCCACCCCAATATGGCAGACCTCCGAGGTTTTGGAGTGCAACGTTAGTTCCAGGATGGAACAGCCTAACCTCGGAGGTCTTGGTCAGGGGAGTGAATAACTACCAATTTTTGGCTTTCCAAGGAGGAAATTTCAAAATGCAGACTTTAACAATACTGGGTGTTCTTCTTCTAGCTTACTTGATAGGCTCAATTCCAATGGGTCTCTTTTTAGTGAAATTAGCGACCGGAAAAGACATCCGGAAAACGGAAAGCGGACGCACAGGGGGAACCAACGCCATGCGTGCGGCAGGCCCTTTGGTGGGTTATGCCACAACGGGATTAGATATCCTCAAAGCCTCCTGTACGGTTTGGATTGCGCGGTGGGCTTTCCCCGATAACGTCTGGATTCACGTCCTGGCCCCTACCTTGGCGGTCATCGGGCATAACTATTCCATTTACCTGGTCACGCGGGATGAACAAGGGAAACTCACCATCGGAGGGGGAGCGGGCGGCACTCCTGCCCTAGGAGGCGCTGTGGGACTTTGGTGGCCAAATCTACTCATTCTCCTACCGGCAGGGCTATTGATCTTTTACGGCGTGGGATATGCCTCGGTTACTACAATGAGTATCCCCTTCCTCGCCGCCCTAATTTTCGCTGGCCGGGCTATATGGCTAGGGAAGCCATGGGAATACATTCTATTTGGTCTCTTTGCCGAGATGCTCATTCTCTGGGCTTTACGTCCCAACATAAAACGCCTCTTGAACGGCACAGAACGCGCAGTAGGCTGGCGAAAAAAGAAGAAGGCTTAAATCGTAGTGGCTCTTTGGGATTTTGCGGGGTTTGTTAGTGAAACGTTGCTGTGCATACCTTGCCACGGGCACGCACCACGCATCACGTTTCGCGTTTCACGTTTTACGCACCACGCACCACGCAATATATTCACTCCCCCTCGCCTCAATAATAAACATCCTCATCATACTCCCAAGGGTCTTCATCAAACTTTTCCATATACAGATGCCGTAAATTTTGCTGGTGAACCTCCTCGATTACTCCGCCCAATAACACGCGGTTCTTGCCGCAGGATTCCACAGTATATTCTTCCAGATAATCCCCCGGGAACTCGGCTCTGGCAGCTTTTTCCACAATCTCTTCAATCAAATCCAAATACGCGATCCGATCTTCAATTCCACTTGTGACCTCACCTCGGAGTATCACAGCCCCATGGCCCTGGACGACGTTTTCCAGGGTCAAATCATGTAGTTTGCGAAGTGACTGCCGCATCACAGACGGGTCACCATCAACAATATGAGGAATAGGCATCCAAACATCTCCGGCCAAGAGCACCTCGTCTTCTGGAATATACACCCCTATCCCATCTGGAGTATGACCAGGAAGGCCGAATATTCTTAAAGTTTTCGAGTCCACCTTTAAAGTAATCTCTCCTGAACCCAGGGTTAAATGAGGCAAGACAATCTGAGAGTGTCTAAAAACAACATCCTGCTCCCGGGCCGCCTCGAGGGCGGGAACCGCCATCTCTTGCAATAACTCGCGGCACAATTCATGGGCAATAACCAAAGCTCCCGGGAAAAAGCAATTTCCCCAACTATGGTCAGCATGGTAATGAGTATTGATAACATACCGCACCTGGCGTCCTAGTTCATCCTCTATGAATTCACGGATAGCCAAAGTCTCTTTAGGATAGGGAAGCGTATCAATCACTACAGCCCACTCCGGGCCTATCACAGCTCCGGCATTCACCTCGGCATACACATCACTCTGAAAAACATATACATCATCCGCTACGCGCTCACGATGGATCATAATTACAAAGTCCTCTCTTTAAATATCTCTCAGGAACCCGGTTCCTCAGAGGAACCGGGTTCCTGATAAAGCCATTTTGCTATACCATACAGAATAGCATATCAGGGGGTAAAAAGTCAAGAAATGTTAAGATTCTGTAAGCTATATCAACAGCATATCATCCAAAAAAACAGTCCTGTAGGGAGTTATTTGCGAAAAATTTCTCATCACCATCTGCTCTAGCCGCAGTCCTCGGCGGCGGTTTATGGCAAACCCTGCCCCCTGCTCTTTGCTAGAACGCAGGCCCTGTAACAAACTTATAGACAATCATCTCGCTCTTCAGCCCCAACAATTTCGTCCACCATACCTGGCGACTCCAATCCTCATCAAAGGCCTCCCAAGTTCGGGAGCGGATTCTGTCAGAGGGCGGGCAATCTTTGTACTCGTCGCTGGGATCCATGTAAAAGACCGTGTCATCCTCTTCGCTATACGAGATAATCGTCACGTAATGCGCCCCACCGTTTTCCCAAATCAGAATCACCGTAACCGGATTTCCGTTTCGAACTTCGCGAAGCAATTCCGCCTTAGGCCCTTTGCTAACACGGACTGCTTTTTTATCTAGCCCCCTATCTTTGGCAATGCGATTGAATTCATCCGCAATCCCTTTGGGATGGCTCGCTCCAACCATTGCTCCTGGGTTGAATTTACCGCAAGTGATGAAGCTGATGAGTTTGTCTAACCAGCCCAGCAAATCTGGGAATCGCAGGCGGGGATGGACTTTGGTTTTATCCCAATCCCCTGTTGTAAGTGCGTTCAGGAGCATGGCTAAATTTGTAGGGCCGCAATCGTTGGTTCCAGGCCCTTGCGAACTGTAGGTCTCTCCCCATTCGCTGCGGGTTATGCCCCATGCCCATGTTTGCGCATGTGTTGTTTTTGCTTCCTCAGTCATATTTTTCTCCTTGGCGTCATTTCTGACTTCTTCAATGGGTAGATACTCGTCACCTTGTCAAATCATAGCATACCAACCAAAAAAGCACAAAAATATTAAGGTGAGTATTGTCAGTGTGTATGCTTGATGCGTATAATAGCCACACAAAGGAAGGTGTATAATGCTAACAAAAAACAAGCTAAAACGAGTTCAAATCTTGATCCCTGAAAACCAAAAAGAGTTCTTGGATTCTGTTGCTCAAAGCGAAGACTTAAGTTTTTCTGCGCTAGTAAGAATAATTTTTGCTCAATACCAGCAAAATGTACTGGAACAAGAATTAGCAAAAACTGCTCGTTCCCTTTATGACGAATACGAAACCAACCAGAAACTACTTGCCTTCACTGCAATCGCTGGAGATGACTTCGCATGAAACAGGGAGAGGTATGGAGAAAGAAATTGAACAAGGCTTGCTGCTTTCTCTGGATTTAGAAAAATAAAAAAAGCTGGGGGAAATCAGAGATTAGAGAATCAGTACATCAGGGATCAGGAAACAGGGAATCGGAAACTGTTTTCCTGTTTTCCTGTTTCCCTGTTTTCCTGCTCCCCTGTTCTCCTGTTCTCCGCCGCATGGTATCATTACTCCCATGACCGGTCTAACCATCACCAACATCCACAAAACATTCGATAAAACGCGGGCCTTGCGCGGCGTCTCGTTCACCGTGCCGGTGGAGAAAATCACCGCCCTCCTCGGCCCCAGCGGATGCGGTAAATCTACCCTCCTAGAGATCATCGCCGGGCTAACGGAGGCGGAACAAGGCACCTGCACCTGGGATGGTGAGCCGCTGGCAGGCATCCCCCCCCACAAGCGCGGCTTCGGGCTAATGTTTCAAGATTACGCCCTCTTCCCGCATAAAAACGTGGGGGATAATGTTGCCTTTGGGCTAAAAATGGCGGGTTGGGGGGAGGCAGCGGGGGGGGGCCGCGTGGGGGGGGTGTTAGCCTTGGTGGGGCTGCCCGCCCACGGGGACCGGGCTGTCACCCCCCTCTCCGGGGGGGGGCAGCAACGGGTGGCGTTTGCGCGTTCCCTGGCCCC
>DAOUWT010000164.1 GCA_030666985.1 Chloroflexota bacterium | reverse complement strand
CCCCAGGTAGAGCCACAGGAAACCGGCCGTGGTGGCGGCGCAAAAGCCGATTACCGGCAGTGCTATAAGTGAGCGCCTGCCCTGCTGGCGGGCCGTTTTGCTGGCCAAGTTGATAGCCCCCACCCAACCCCCCCGCAAGGTGTGGAAACACACCCCAAGGGGTTGGGACTCACGCGCCCGCGGGGGAAAATACCCCAAAGCCAAAGAAGCCATGTTGGCTTACACAAATATTAGTGAATGTCCCTGTTGCTTGGTACAAGCAAGCGTAAAAAAACATGCCCGCCTCAACTGCATCTCTCATCTCCTAACCATGATCCCCTACCAAGACCTAACCCCAGACACAGTTGAGTTACCAGAACGTGAAGAAACAGATTATCAGCGCCCCTCCACCGACGCATATCATTTTGTACCCCTCATATATGGGTCGAAATATAAAGATAACTAATGAGTAAAGAGTAAAACGTGAAGACGTAAAACGTGAAACGTAATGAGTAAGTCCACGCACCACGCATCACGCATCACGCACCACGCTTCACTCTTCACAAAACAACCAAGGAGAATGCCATGACTAATATAGAATACGACGAAAATGGCGCAATCACCCCAGAACATTATGAACAAGAATTACGCAGACTCCAAACCGAAATGGTCAAACTCCAATATTGGGTAAAAGACCAGGGATTGAGAGTCATCATCCTTTTCGAGGGACGCGACGCCGCTGGAAAAGGTGGCACCATCAAACAAATCACGCAACGACTGAACCCGCGTATAGTGCGCTCGGTGGCATTGGGGGTACCAAGCGACCGCGAAAAACGGCAATGGTATTACCAACGCTACACCAGCCACTTCCCCGCCAAAGGAGAAATAGTCTTCTTCAACCGCAGTTGGTACAACCGCGCCGGCGTCGAGTGGGTAATGGAATTCTGCACCGAGGACGAGTATCGCCTTTTCCTAAACGAATGTCCCCAATTTGAACGCATGTTAGTGCGCGAGGGATTCCTCTTATTGAAATATTGGCTCTCGGTGAGCGCAGAAGAACAAGAACGCCGCTTCCAAAGCTGGATGCAAGACCCCCGAACACGCTGGCGACTTACCAATATTGACAGAGAAGCCCGCCAACGCTGGGTTCAATACTCCAAAGCCAAAGACTCCATGATGGCCCACACCAACATTAACGAAGCCCCCTGGTACGTGGTCAACGCCGAAATCCAAGAACACGCCCACCTCAACACCATGGCTCACATTCTAAACCTGCTCACCTACAAAGACCTGACCCCCGAACTAGAAAAACTAGAACCCCGCCCAGAACAAGACACAAACTACGTCCGCCCCCCCATGAGCGAGCAAAATTTTGTACCAGAAGTATATGGCAAAATTAGAGATTAGATATTAGATATTGGAGATTGGAGTACACTGGTTTTCAATGCTCGAGCAGGATCGGCAGATCCTGCGGACTCCAATTTACTTCTAAATGCAATAGCCCTGGGAGATTGGGGATGGGTGCGGCCCGCTGGGGAGGGGCGGCCCGTTGAGGGGGGGACTACCTAGGGGATGCGTTTCCAGCGCCGGGGGCAGCGTCCCGCTGAGGGGACAGGCTCTCCCCTCCCCCAGCAATCCCCAACTCCCCAAGCCTGCCCTCCCTCCTCCATAAGGAAAACCCGATGGGTAAGAATAAACAAGATAACAAACCTGATAGCATTTCTCTGGATGACCCCAGCCTCTACATCAACCGCGAGTTGAGCTGGATCCAGTTCAACCACCGCGTGTTGGAGGAAGCTCTGGATAAGAGCCATCCCCTGCTGGAGCGGGTCAAATTCATCTCCATAGTCGCCAACAACCTGGATGAGTTCTTCATGGTGCGTGTTTCTGGCCTGCGGCGGCAGTTGGCAGCCGGAGTGCTAAAGACGCCCGCCGACGGCATGACCCCAGCCGAGCAATTGGCCACCATCCGCCAAAACCTGCTGCCCGACCTGACCACGCAATACGAGTGCTGGCACGATGATTTGGTTCCAAAACTCGAACAGGCCGGCATCAAAATACTTCATTATGACGACCTCAAACGTAAGCAATGCAAGTTGATGCGCAAGCACTTCAAGAAAGAGATTTTCCCGGCCCTCACGCCCCTGGCCTTTGACCCCGGACACCCCTTTCCACACATCTCAACCCTCAGCATCAACCTGGCAGTCGTGATCAACGACCCCATACACGGCCAGCGCTTCGCCCGCCTCAAGGTGCCTAGCACATTCCCGCGCCTGCTCCGCATCCCCAGCGAGGAGACAGCCGATGAATACCAAAGCCTGGGACTCGTCCAAACAATATCCAATAACTTCGTCTGGCTGGAAGAAGTAGTGGGAGCTAATCTGGACATACTTTTCCCCGGCGTGGAGATTGTGGACGCCTATCCTTTCCGCATCACCCGCGACGCCGATCCAGAGATAGAGGAAGACGAGGCCTCTGACCTGCTGGTCGCCATCGAGGAAAGCGTTAGGATGCGTCACTTCGGCTCAGCAGTGCGGCTAGAGATTGATAAGACAATGTCGGAACAGGTACGTGAGATATTGATCACCAACCTCAGCATGGCGCCTTATCAAGTCTACACAGTGGACGGCCCCATCGCCCTCGCCAATGTCATGGAATTAATGGACATCAATCGCCCCGATTTGAAGGACGAAGCATTCCAGCCCTCGGTACCTCCCAAATTGGCAACCCAAGAAAGCATCTTCTCCGTCATCCGCCGCCACAACATCCTCTTATACCATCCCTACGACAGTTTTGACCCAGTGATAAAATTCGTCCGCGAAGCGGCACAAGATCCAAATGTGCTGGCGATCAAACAAGCGTTGTACCGCGTAGGCCCAAACTCACCCATCGTGGCCGCTTTGATGGAAGCTCGCGAGAACGGAAAGCAAGTAGCCGTACTCGTGGAATTGAAAGCACGCTTCGATGAGGAAAACAATATCGTCTGGGCACGAGCACTGGAGGAAGCGGGCGTACACGTTATCTATGGCTTGGTGGGACTTAAGACACACGCCAAGGTATGCT
Organism: Chloroflexota bacterium; assembly: GCA_030666985.1. Lineage (GTDB taxonomy): Bacteria > Chloroflexota > Anaerolineae > Anaerolineales > UBA11858 > B10-G9. The sequence goes on along the minus strand of DAOUWT010000164.1, from coordinate 3,275 downwards.
TGGTGGTGCGCCACGAGCATGACGGCATCCAACGCTACGTACACATGGGCACGGGCAACTACAACGACGTGACCGCCCGCATCTACGCCGATTTAGGCTATTTTACCTGTGACCCCGTGATAGGCGCCGACCTCTCCAATTTATTCAACGCCTTAACCGGCTATTCTCTGAATGATGAGTACAACAAAGTGCTGGTCGCGCCAGGGAAAATGCGGGCGCAGCTTATCGCTCTCATTGACCGTGAAATCGAGCAACATAAGAAAGATGGCGACGGCTATATAGCCCTGAAAATGAACTCCCTGGTGGACAAGCAATGCATCAAAGCCCTCTACCGCGCCTCACAAGCTGGGGTGAAGGTTGACCTCCAACCCCGGGGGATATGCTGTCTGCGGCCAGGAGTGCCGGGGGTGAGCGATAACATCACCGTGACCTCCATAGTGGGTCGCTTCCTGGAGCATACCCGCATCTACTACTTCCGCAACGGCGGCAACGAAGAGATAATAACCGGAAGCGCAGACCTTATGCCGCGTAACCTCAATCGCCGCGTCGAAAATCTCTTCCCGGTAGAAGACCCCCAGTTGAAGACCGCCCTGCGTGATGAGATTCTCAACATCCACCTCAAAGACAATGTCAAGGCCCGCCGCATGTTGCCTAATGGCGAATATGAGCGCGTACAACCCAAAGACGGCGAACCTGAGCTTAACTCGCAGCTTTGGCTGATAGAACATCGGGGGGTATGGCATGGCGAAGAAGCGTGATGCGTGTTGCGTGATGCGTGATTCCACGTTTCACGTATCACGTTTTACTCTTCACGTTTCACGTCTTCACGTTTCACTTTTTACTTTTTTAGGAGATAATTCATGACTCAGCAAATCCCTGTCCCAACAAGATACCCCACCATCGACATGCTCTCAGACGAACAAATACGAGAACTCCACAGCGCAACCTTGGAGATTCTGCGTGAGACCGGCGTCAAAATGGAAGACCCCCAAGGCCGAGAACTCCTCCTGGAAGCCGGCGCGTGGGAGTCGGATGGACGCATCAAAATTCCCGAACACATTGTCAACGACGCCATTGCCAGCGCTCCCTCCCGCATCCCCATGCACGACCGCCTGGGGAACCTGACCATGCCCCTGGAATTGGGCAAAGTCTTCTTTGGGACTGGCTCCGACACAATTTTCACTATAGACATCGAAAGCGGAGAACGCCGCCGGGCCGTCGCCCAAGACGCGGAAGATTTTGCCCGCCTCAGCGACGCCCTGGACAACATAGACTTCGTAATGTCAATGAGCAATTCGACAGATGTCCCGCCAGACGATCTCTACATCCACTCTTTCATCAGAATGCTGCGCGGCACGACCAAGCCCAACGTCTACACCGCCAAAGACATCCACGATATGCGGGACATTTATCGCATTGCTGCAGCCGCAGTGGGGGGAGAAGACATCCTGCGCGAGAAGCCCATCTTTTTGCAATACGCTGAACCTATCTCACCCCTCTTCATCATTGAAGAATCGCTCCAAAAAGTGATCTTCTGCGCCGAAAAAGGCGTCCCCGTGGCCTACATCCCCTCCACCAATCCCGGCGGGGGAGGGCCTATCACGGTGGCAGGTTCTGTCGCCCTGGGCAACGCGGAATGTTTGCTGGGCCTGATCATCTCCCAATTAGTGAACCCTGGGACACCTTTCCTGTACGGGATGAACACAGCCGCCCTGGACATGAAAACCACCATCGTCAGCTACGGCGCTCCCGAATGGAGCCTGGGGATGGCGGCCTGGACAGCCTTGGCTTACTATTACAACCTCCCCGTGTGGGGCTACGCCGGGGCAACTGATAGCAAAGTGGTAGACGCCCAAGCCGGGATAGAAGCCACATTCTCGATTATGACCGCTTTCCTATCCCGCACCACGCTCGCTCATGATGTGGCCTACATTGAATACGGCTCAACCTCATCTATGGAGATGTTGGTGATAGCCGACGAGATCATCCGCATGACGCGCTATTTCGCCGGCGGACTTCCTGTCAATAAGGCCACCCTGGCCCTAGACGCCACCAAGCGCGTCACCCCCGGCGGCGGATACATTGCCGACCGGCACACTTTTGAAAATTTCCGTACCGCCCAATGGATGCCCAAGGTGATTGACCGCAATGATTACACCACCTGGAAAGAAAAGGGCAGCAAGGATATGTTCACCCATGCCAACGAGCGGGCGCGTGAAATCCTGGCCGAACATGAGGTTCCGCCGCTGTCGGATGAGGCGGAGGCGGTTATCAAGGATGTGCTGGCTGAGAGGGCAAAAAAAGCAGAATAGGCGAGAATTCACCACAAAGGCATGAAGTACACAAAGAAAGACTTTGAGGGTCACAAAGAAAACCCGCTTGGCGCAGGTCATGCCCTCACCCTAACCCTCTCCCACGGGGAGAGGGAATGCCGCCGGTAGGCTTCGCTAAATTTGAATCAATTCAAATTCTGCCAAGTAAAGTCGGACAAATCCGACTCCGGTAACAAAGACCATAGTATAATAGTTCTTGTATGGTGTTATAAGCTCACTTATTATGAGTGCTGGATGAGAGAATGAGGAGTAACAGACAATGAAGACAATTGAGGCCCAGGTTATAAACAATACACTTTTAAAGTTGTCTCAGCCGATTCCGCTTCCCAAACTAAGCAAAGTGATAATTACCGTGTTGCCCGTAGAGGGCGACGAGCGAGATGTTTGGCTGCAAGCCTCCGCTGAACGGTTGAACTACGCTTATGGGGACGACGAACCAGAATATACACCCAATATGATCAAAGAACCTAATCCAGAGTTCAAACTATGAACGAAGGCGATATTATCCTAGCTGCACTTCCACAGGCTGATGGTCGAGTAAAAAATCGTCCAGCCGTGGTGTTACGTAAACTGCCACCTTATGGTGATATGCTGGTTTGCGGTGTTAGTACTCAAACACATCAATTAGTGACTGGCTTTGATGAGTGGATCACCAAGTCTGATGACGACTTTGTTGCCAGTGGACTTCTGGCTGATTCCATTATCCGCCTGGGTTTTCTAGCCGTGCTATCTCTTCAGAGTATACGTGGTAGCATCGGGGTCATCTCGCCCAAACGACATCGACGGCTATTACATCGCTTAAGCGCATATCTGGTAAAAAAAGTCAAATAACAGCGTCAAAGCGGAGGAGGGGGAATATCACCAACTCTTGTATACCCTATTTACCTGATTTCCTGTTCCCCGATTTCCTGTTTACCTGATTTCCTGTTCCCCTGTTTCCTG
>DAOUWT010000152.1 GCA_030666985.1 Chloroflexota bacterium | reverse complement strand
CGTAAAGAGTGAAACGTAAAGAGTGAAACGTGATTCACGCATCACGTTTCACGTTTTCACTCATCAATAACTATGAAGCCACACTACGACGTAGCCATCATCGGAGCCGGGCCAGGGGGGAGCACCACAGCCAGTTATCTGGCAAAAGCAGGCGCACGGGTTCTGCTGGTAGACAAATCCAATTTCCCGCGCGACAAAACCTGCGGAGACGCTCTCTCGCCTAATGCGCTCAAAATTATGGGGGATTTAGGGCTGCTTGACGCACTCAAAAAATTTGGATACCGCCTCAATGGCGTGCGGCTAGTTGCTCCAGACGGCAGCACCATGGTGGCTCCAATTCCCCCCAAAGCGGGATTAGCCGACTATCTCTACATTGCGCCGCGTTATCAGCTAGACAACTTACTCCTGCAACGTGCCATTGATGCAGGGGTGGATTTCGAGCCAAACTTCTGGGTGAGGGATGTAAAAACAGAGGGGGATGGGATAACCCTCCACGGGGGAGGTCGCTCCACCTCCCGGCATTTCTCGGCCCGGGGGGGGGTGATTGCCGTGGGGGCAGCTATTCCACTCTTGAAGAAAACGGGCCTAATGCCCCCCACTCCCAAATTTGCTGTAGCAACTCGCGCCTATTATGAAAATCTAACTGGCTTGGATGACATAATGGAAATCCGCTTCGACGGCGCCCCGCTCCCCGGCTACGGATGGGTTTTCCCTACTTCGCCTACGTCTGCAAATGTAGGGGCTGGTTTTTTGAAGAAATCACCAAGTCTGCCAACGACAGCACGGGGTGTATTTGACGCATTCCTAGAGCACGGCCCAATTAAAGAGAGGATGGCAAATAGCACGTGTGTTAGTGCGATCAAAAGTTACCCCTTGCGCATGGATTTTTCCACCGCCCGCACCTTTAGTGATCGTCTTGTCCTCGTGGGGGAAGCAGCCGGCTTGGTGAATCCTTTTACGGGTGAGGGGATTGATTACGCTATGGAATCTGGCCAAATTGCAGCTCAGGTACTAATCGATCAATTGGAAAGCGGTGACCTCTCATTCTCTGCGTTGCGTGCCTACGATAAAAAACTCCGCGCCCGTTTTCAAAGCGTCTTTGTGTGGACAATGCGTATGCGTAATCTTTATATGAATGACTGGCTGCTCAACCCCCTCATCCGCGCGGCCAATAAGGAGAGCTACGTGGAAAGAACCGTCTTAGAAGTGTTGTTGAGTTATCGCAACGCAATCCAGGCATTGTCGCCCCGCACGATTTATCATGTGCTGCGAAATTTTTTCTAGGCGGAAAGGGGGGATTACCTAGCCCCTCTGCATTTCCCGCCCCCCAGGAGAGGGGGTCGCGCCCCACGGGGATCTGCCCTCTCCCCGGCCATCCCCCCCAGGCGAGGGGACGCTCCCCACGGGGGTTGCCCTCACCCCCCAGGAGAGGGAAACGCACCCCACGGGGTCTGCCCTCTCCCCGGCCCTCCCCACCCGGAGAGGGCCGCCGCTCCCCCATCCCCCGCTTCAGCCTACACTACATCTTTCCGCTTCTGGAATATCAACATGATAATGAGATAGGCTAGCATGATTGCGCCCAATTTTAACCAACGTGCGATGATCAATCCGTCAAAGACATAGCCGTAGTCATCACGCATTGTGCCGAGGAGGGATTCTGCGCTGTTGATGGCTTTCTCACGGTTTTTGATCCAGTCGGCACGCTCGTCGCCGTAGTCTTGCATGGCGTCTGTGTATTCATCGGCCTGCTCTTGGCGCTTATCGACATATTCATCGCCTTGCTCGTCCATAAGGTCGGCGTATACCTGGCCCTGATCTTGACTTTCCAGGCGGTAATCTTCGAACTGCTCCATGATGGCATCTTGCTGTTCTTGGCCTTGGGCACGCTGATCATCCATGTAGTCGCCCATTTCTTGGGGATTAGCAGGGGTAGGCAGCGGGGTGGATGACGGCAAGGGGGTAGGTGTGAAAATAGGTGTCAGCGATGGCAAAGCAGTGGGGTAGGCATAGGCCGTTGGCTGAGAGGGTTCGACTGGTTCTGGCATGGCGAGTTTTTCTTGGGCAATGTCGTCGTAGAAGTCAGGCGACAAAATGCCAGGGAAGTCGGCGCAATCTTTGAAGATGCTTTCTCCCATGCAAGCACATTCTTCTTTCAGGTCATCAGGTAAATGCTGCCTATCGGCACTTGGGAACGCCAGGCAGGGATCGTCCATGATTTTATCGCCCATGTGGGTCGCTTTAACAAAGCCCTCCCAAACCCAGCGCGAGGACATAGCCACACTAATTGCCCTTCCGCCGGGGATGACATCAATTGGTAAGAGTGCGCCTGTGAAGAGGAATTGGGGGACAAGAATTGTGATCAACAATATCATGGCCGTGTTCTGATTGGGGGCAATGGCTGAGATCATTAAACCAATCAGGTATCCTGATAGGCTTCCTAAAAACAGGGTTATGTATAATGCCACATAGTCTTGGATGCCAGGTATCACCGGATTTAGAAAGAAAATGCGGAAAGCCATCAATATGGCCGCCTGGTAAATGGCCAAGACCATGCCGACCCATATTTTTGACATCAAGTAGGGGAAGATACGCAAGTTGACTGCTCGCTCGCGTTTATAGATATCCGTTTCTTTGACGATTTCTCGCACACTGCTTAACGCTCCCGCTAGCAGGGCTACAATGGCCAGCATGTACCATTGGGACATAACCAATTCTACATCTCCGGTTATAGGGTCAAAGAGATCGTTGCCCCAAATGAAGTCCATCAGGCCTAAAATTGGAGCTAAGGCCAACATCATAATCAGCGAAACCTTGTCTTGTGTGATGATCTTGAGATTACGAGCCGAGAGTATCATGAACTGGCGCAGAGAAGACACGCGTCTCCTTGAGCTTTTTACACGTTGGGAGCGGGCCTGTGGTTCGGGTGCTGGTTGGGCGATGGGGGCTGTGCCTTTTCGCATGATTTCTTGGTAAGTGCCTGACTGCGAGTAGCGTTCTCTCCATTCATTGGGAGCGCCGCGCGACTCATCATCCAGAACGCGATAAATGTCGTCGAATTCCACTTTCTTTTCACGGCGTTCACGCTCTGTGCGATGTTCATCAAAATATGCCAAAGCATCATCGGGAGCGCCATAAAAAGCTAAGTTCCCTCCTCGTGCTAAAAAGATAACTTTGTCACATAGCATTACGTTTTTAGTGGCGTGCGTAATTAGAATAACCGTGCGGCCTTGGTCTGCCAGACCTCGCATGAGTTTCATCATGTCATATTCTGTGCCAGGGTCTAAGCCGCTTGTCGGTTCGTCTAAGAAGAATAAACGCGGCTTGGTCAACAATTCTACGCCTATAGACACTCGCTTAAGCTGCCCGCCAGACAATCTAGAAATGGGTACGTCTTGCCGTTCGAGTAAATCTAGTTCCTCTAGCACTTCTCTAACTACAGCCCGCCGCTCTGCCTTGCCAGTATCAGGAGGCATCCGCAATTGGGCTACATAATCTAAAGCGGTTTTAGGTGTTAATTCAGCATGGACAATGTCTTTTTGGGGCACATAACCGATATCATTTCGGAAGAGATCATAATGTTCATAAAGCTTGATATCATTGACCAATACCTGACCATGGCTAGCGGGCCAATATCCGCTAATAGCATTGAGGAAAGTCGTCTTTCCTGATCCACTCATTCCCACTAAAGCCACAAATTCATTTGGTTCAATGATCAGATTGATGTTCTTTAACAAATTGAGCGACTTTGTAACCTGCTGATTGATGTCCTTGGCTACAATCTTAAGCCCTGTTTCAATTTTTCCTTGTAAATTATCACCAGAAAGCACAAAGACAAAGGGGCCAATCCGTATCTGGTCATTGTCATGTAAAAAGACCTCTTTCTCAACAGGATGCTCATTGACATAAACCCCATTCGTGCTCCGCAAATCTTTAATGCGGTAGCGTTTCCCTATTTTTTCAAATACCGCGTGATAATGGCTCACCAAAGGATGATTCAAAACAACCTGATTATCACCCGCCCGCCCGACGGTAATCCGCTCATAGGAAGCCAAGTTCATGGTTTTCACTGATGTAGGTTCTGTGGGCATATCTACATCTAGCATAGTTTTAGGAGAGCCAACGCCATCTACAAAAACAGCATCTCCCGGCATTATCATCGTTCCACTGGCAGCGGGCATCCTCCCCATTTCTTCTAGCGTCTCAACCTGGAGCGTACATCCCCCCATGATAATTTCTTGCCCTGGTCTAAGAGAGTATTGCTGATGAGGAGTCAATAGAACGTTGTCCAAATATGTCCCGTTTGTAGAACCTGCATCAACCAAAAAGAGATTGTTCCCCTTGACCTCTAAGACGGCGTGCTTCCGAGAAAGTTCTTCATTATCCAAAAACAAATCATTGTCTTCACTCCGGCCAATTGAAGTCTCGCCCTGGGAAAGAAGATACCAGGCCCACCCCCCCTCATTACAGCGGTACCGCACCCGAAAACGCTGTTTCGAGCTGTCTTCGAAGCCAGCTACATGAGTAGCCTCTGGCTGCGTTCCCTTCAACACCAAGGTATATGCCCCAATTGATACCACTTGCCCTGGAGAAAGCGGATAAGGGGTACTGGGTTCTATTTTCTTCGAGTCGACGAAGGTGCCATTGCTGGAACCTAAATCAATCAAGTATACATGACCTCCAATCCATCGCAAACGGGCATGTTGCCGGGAGACTTCGCGGTGGTCAATAATCAAGTCACAACCTTCCCCACGCCCAAGGATAATATCACCCCTAGAGAATGCTAATTCCTTCCATTCGCCACTACCCAAACGATATTGAAGAATGTGTTCTAAGCTCATAGTTACCTCCAGAAACTCGTGATGCGTGTTGCGTGATGAGTGAAACGTGTTGCGTGGTGCGTGATATTCTATCGTATCATCTCAATAATAAGGGGCAAGACTTCCGAAGTCTAACGGCTTTTGAAGACTTCGGAAGTCTTGCCCTAAAATATTGAAAAGACACGTTTTATCCGCGTCCATCCGCGTTCATCTGCGTACAAAAGATTTGTCTATCAATCAGTATCCTTATTTTCGGAACCATATCGCGTAAATGCCAAGTCCCACGCCGCTGAGGAGCAAAAGGACGCCTATCAGGCCCAGCATAGGAGATTTGCCAGCGTCCTCTATAATGGGAATATTTTCCTCCACAGTCTCAGAATTAGCTTGAGCGCCAAACGTGAGGTAAGATACATCCCCACCTGCTAACTCTAGGCCCGTATTCAACACTGTAGTCGGGTTGTATCCCTCCGGGATGGCCGCGCTCACATTGTAGGAACCTTCCTCTAAATTTTCAGTACAAAAATATTCTAACCCATCTGTAGTATCTTCTGTAATAGAGACAGAACCATCCCTATTACTAATATTGATAGCCCCTCCAGGCAAAGAGACTTCTTCCTCCTGGCGGATGGCATCCCCGTTCTCATCTTCGAAAAGCAGCACACACAAGGTTCCAATACCTGGCTGGGGAGTTTCCGTGGGCGCAGAAGGCGTAGGAGTGCTGGTGGGCAGGATGTCAGCTTCTTCTTCCTCGGCCGGCCCGGCTAGCCCCAAGAATATTTCCTGGCCGGGGATGACAACATCATCCGCATCAAGGTAATTCAGGTCTCGCAAGTCGGCCACAGAAATTCCAGAAATAGCCGCCACACGCCACAAGGTATCCCCCGGCTGGATGATGTAGATAATCCTCCCATCAGTGCCAGGCGTGGGGGTGGGAAAAGGCGTAAGCTGCATCTGCGGGGCCGCCTGAACAGAGCCTTGCCAGACCACGCCCAAAATTAGCAAAAGAGCCAGCCCAAGAATGATTTTCAAAACACTAAGTTTTTTCATATCTTGATTATACCCACATATTATGTTTTATCCAAGTAGGGAGGCGGAGATTAGGGACTAGGGACTAGGGATTAGGAATCAGGAATCAGGGATTAGGAATCAGGGATCAGTGAGCAGGGGAGTGGGGATGGGTGCAAACGCGGGAGTGGGCGCAGGCGCTGGGGCGGGCGCAGACGTTGGGGCGGATGCAGGCGCTGGGGCGGGCGCAGACGCTGGGGCGGGGCGACCGCACAAGCACAGTTTCACGTCGCCACGTCGCAGCGCCTTTCCCCTGGCAATCCTCCCCCTGCTATCCACCGCCTCTTGTATCCTCCTAAGTAATTGGTATAATTTCCTCATCCGCAAACACAACCAAAGGACGAAAAACAACCATGACCCAATACGAAACCGTGATCGGCCTAGAAACCCACATTCAACTGAATACCGAAAGCAAAATTTTCTGTTCCTGCAAAGCCGATTCCTGGGGAGACCCCCCGAACACAAATATTTGCCCAGTCTGCACCGGGCAGCCGGGCGTGCTGCCCATCCCCAACAAAGCCGTCATCGAAACGGGGATTCTCCTCGCCGCGGCCATGAACTCAGAGATTCGCACAGTTTCCTTCTTCTTCAGGAAAAACTACTTCTACCCCGACCTCCCTAAGGGCTACCAGATAACACAATACGCCCTGGCCACAGGGAAAGGCGGCT
>DAOUWT010000160.1 GCA_030666985.1 Chloroflexota bacterium | reverse complement strand
CGCATCTTGACAGAAGGCAAAGAAATTTATGCTTCCTAAAAAACCAAAACCAGGAAGTGCGCAGGATTGGTTACAACGAGCTAAGAGTGATTTAGCCTTGTCTGGCGTGGCACGCCCACCCGAAGTCATGTATAACGAGTTGTGTTTTCATGCTCAACAAGCGATAGAAAAGAGTCTCAAAGCAGTACTAATTTTAGAACACATTGAGTTTAAGCGCACTCATCATATAGGCTATTTATTAAAGCTGTTACCACAAAAAATAATTTCACCCCCCGAAGCACTGGAAGCTGCTAGTTTGACCAGCTACGCCGTGATGACCAGGTATCCTGGGGATTATGAAGAAATTACAAAAACAAATCACCAAGATGCTTTGCGCATTGCTGAAAATGTAGTCAGGTGGGCAGAAAAGATTATCGAGAAATAGTGTATTGGTATATTGGTTTCCCCGGTTTCCCAATTTCCCAGTCTACCAATATACCAACACACCAACACATGAACCTAAAATTCGCCACACATCAAGTCAGTTCTTATAAAGTCCAAACCCCTGTCTACGAAGGCCCCCTAGACCTCTTGCTACAACTCATCGAAAACGAGGAACTGGATATTACCAGCCTGGCCCTCGCCAAGGTGACAAACCAATACCTGGAACACATGCGCAACCTGGAGCAATACGCCGCTGAAGAAGTTTCAGCATTTATGGTCATTGCCGCCAAGTTGGTTCAGATAAAATCGGAGGCCTTGCTCCCCCGCCCACCCCAGAGAGATGTCGAGGAAGAAGACCTGGGAGACGCATTAGCCCGCCAACTCCTGGCCTATAAACGCTACAAAGAGATCGCCGACTTACTCGCCGAGCGCACATCGGAGGGATTGCAATCTTATTCGCGCCTTGCCCCTCCTCCACTCGTCAAAGAAAAAGCTGACCTGGGTGAATTCACGCTCGATGATCTCGTGAAAATCGCCCAGCGCGCCTTAGGACAGGCCCAAGATTTACCTGCCCTCGACACGGTGGTCACACGCCCCAAAATCACTATCCGCGAAAAATTGTTATCTATTACCTCAACCCTTAAAAAGAACAAGCGAATAACCTTTTCAGAAATTCTGGGTCCAGCGTTCACCCGCGAAGAAGTCGTCGTTTCATTCTTGGCAATATTGGAGCTAATCAAACGCAGATATGTAGGAGTGCGTCAAAACGCGCTCTTCGATGACATTGAGCTTGAGCTAATTAGTGAATGGGACACCGACACCGAAAAAGAATTCGCCAAATTAGAGTTCATCGAGTGACTTCCGCTAATCAGCGAATCAGGACAACAGGACAACAGGTACCCACGCAAACACTAAACTACCGAACCACTAACCACCAAACTACTCAACTACCAAACTATCAAACTAACTATGCCATACACCTCCTTCCCCATCACCCGCCGCGCCTTCGACAACTACCCCCTCACCCCAGAGTCAGAGTTGGCCGATATAGCCATCGCACGCCGGCTGGCTTATGCCATCAACTTCCACGAAAAGCAAGCCCTAGAGAGCGGTGAGATTGCCGCCCTGGGATTGCTGGGTAAAATCTTCCTGCGAATCATTGAACGCTACCAAGCAGAGAAAACCCCCCCACTAGCGTCCCTCACCGAAGAATGGTTACACGCCAAAAGCGGAGAGAGCGAGGTAGAAAAAACCCTCCTCTTCACGCTGAACCACTTCCCGACCGGCGACGTCTACCATGAGGAAACCACGCCCCAGGACTACCTCCACGCTACCCCCCCCGGCCCCCCCCATCTGCTCTACCCCTCCCTCATCCTCCTCATGCTAGCCATTGAGAATCCCGCTGTGGATGACCTTGAAATTTTGGTCAGAGACCCTGAACTGGTGGAGAAGACTCCCTTTGCAGAAATAACCTCCCATTTGGACGATTTCTTCAAAACTCAGCCCACCTTTGGAGCAAAGAACCAAACCCTCTTAGAAATGCTGCGTGCCCCCATCAAGGCCAGCCCTCACTCCCTGGCCGGACAATTGGAGTATATCCGCCGCCATTGGCAAAACCTCCTGGGCGAGGATTTCCTCACCCTCCTGCTCCGCAACCTGGACATCATCCGCGAAGAGGAGAAATTTGGCCTGACGGGGCCGGGACCTGTCCAAACGCCCGATTTCAGTTCCCTCACCCTTCCCCCCGAAGAACGCCGCTTCAGCCCCGACTCTAACTGGATGCCCAACGTCGTCCTGATTGCCAAAAACGCCTACGTCTGGCTGGATCAACTCTCCAAGCAATGTGGGCGAGAAATCGCCCGGCTGGATCAAATCCCCGACGAGGAGCTGGCCAAACTCTCCCGGTGGGGATTCACATCCCTGTGGCTGATCGGCCTCTGGGAACGCAGCTCCGCCTCCCAGCGGGTCAAGCAAATGTGCGGCAATCCCGACGCCGTCTCCTCGGCCTACTCTCTTTACGACTACGTCATCGCCAACGACCTGGGCGGGGAAGACGCTTACAACAACCTGCGCCACCGAGCCGGGCAGCACGGCATCCAAATGGCAGCCGACATGGTTCCTAACCACGTGGGGATTTACTCCAAATGGGTCGTCGAGCACCCCGATTGGTTCCTCTCATTAAATGAAAAACCCTATCCTGGCTACTCGTTCCAAGGCGTCAACCTCTCCGAGGACGAGCGCGTGGGCATTTACCTGGAAGACGGCTACTACGATAAAACAGATGCCGCCGTCGTCTTCAAGCGCGTCGACACGCACACCGGGGACGTGAAATACATCTATCATGGCAACGACGGCACAGCCATGCCCTGGAACGATACCGCCCAACTCGACTACCGCAACCCCCAGGTACGGGAGGCCGTCATCCAGACCATCCTACATGTGGCCCGTCGCGCGCCCATCATTCGCTTTGATGCTGCCATGACTCTAGCCAAGCGGCACTACCAACGGCTGTGGTTCCCTGCTCCCGGCACAGGTGGAGCCATCCCCACCCGGTCCGAGCACGGCCTCTCCCCAGCGGAATTTGGCGAAGCCATCCCCCAAGAATTTTGGCGCGAGGTTGTCGACCGCGTCGCCGCCGAAGCTCCCAACACCCTCCTCCTCGCCGAAGCTTTTTGGATGATGGAGGGCTATTTTGTGCGTACCCTGGGGATGCACCGCGTTTACAACTCCGCCTTTATGAATATGCTGCGCGACGAGGACAACGCCAAATATCAGGACTTGATCCTCAAAACGCTGGAGTTCGACCCTCAAATTCTCAAGCGTTACGTCAACTTTATGAACAATCCCGACGAGGACACGACCGTCTCGCAGTTTGGCAAAGATGGCAAATATTTTGGAATTTGCACGCTGATGGCCACTTTGCCCGGCCTGCCCATGTTCGGTCACGGGCAAATCGAGGGCTTCAGCGAGAAATACGGCATGGAGTATAAACGCGCCTACTACGACGAAGTGCCTGACCAAAACCTCATTGCACGCCATGAGCGGGAGATTTTCCCCATCCTCCACAAACGCTATTTATTTGCGGAGGTGGATAATTTTGTGCTCTACGAATTCTCTACGGGGGATGGCCCGTGCCGGGACGTTTTCGCGTATTCAAACAGAGTCGGCTTGGAGCGTGGGGTGGTGGTTTATCACAACAAGTGGGGCGATGTGCGTGGCTGGGTGCGTGACTCCGTTGTGGTGAACGGCGCCTCCCGATCCCTGGGCGCGGGGCTGGCCCTGAACGACAAACCCGGCACGTTCATCATCTTCCGTGACCAAGTCTCCGGCCTGGAGTACATCCGCTCTACCCAAGAACTTTTTGAGCAAGGCCTATACTTTGAATTGGACGCCTATAAGACCCACGTTTTCCTGGATTTCCGGCAGGTGGAAGAAACGCCCGATAGTGACTATGCGAAGTTAGTTGAACGACTTAATGGGAACGGCACAGCTTCAATTGAAAATGCCTTATGGGAAATAAAACTTGAGCCTCTTCGGGAGGCTTTCCAGAAATATACCAGCCTAGAAAGCTTCTATTTCTTCTTCCCAGCACTAGAATTCATTAATGGCGACAAGTTATTCGACACCTCTTTTTCTGAAATTGAGGCAAATTTATTTCAAAAAATGCAGGGGTTCAGCGCGGCAGCCGCATTGTTCTTTGAGGAACTTATTAAAAGATTTGCGATAAATGCTGTGGGCGATATCCAAAAAAACGCCAGTGTATTGGGGTTGGAAACCATCCAAACAATTATGGCAATCGCTGGGCAAAAATTCAAAAAATCAAAACCAGAGAATATTGAACCCGAAACCCAGCTTCGATATTATCTCCTTTTCCTGTGGAGCATTATCCACGACATAGATAAAAGCCTCGCTCTCGACCCCGGAATCTATGAGATGCTCATCAGTAGCGCACTCGAATCCGCCTGGGACTTAGACCCCACTGAAACTCACCAAGGATACCTAGCCGTCAAGGCCATGCTCCGGCATCAAAATTGGTTCCAGAATCCTGACATCACCCCCAGAGAAGCCTTAAATGGTTGGCTCTCAGACTCGGAGGTTAGCGAATACCTCAACATCCACACTCATGAAGGCATCACCTGGTTCCAAAAAGAGGCGTTTGAAAGGCTCTTGTTCAGCATGGAGGCTGTTGCCCTGACCATGATTGAGAGTGATGAGAATTTGACGGGCAAAGAAAAGGTAAAGCGCAAATCAGCGTGTAAGAAGCTGGTTGCGAAGATTGACAAGGCGAAAAAAGGTTCGGGGTATCGGGTGGAAGAACTAAAAAGACTTTTAGGACGCGGATGAACACGGATAAACGCGGATGCAAAAACTTTAACTCAGAGGATTAGGGAAAATTATGCTATACTCATACACAGCAACAAGAGGCATCTATTCGTGAAGTACATCCCAAAATTGAGTAAGCTAGGAGCAACGCCATGACCTATAATTTGAGCGATATACAAGCCATTTTAGCCACCCCTGAAAATAATGCGGTTGAGTTCAAAACGGATGCTGTACGGCCAGAATCAATTGCCAGGGAAATGGTTGCTTTTTCTAATACTCAAGGGGGCATCATATTAATTGGAATGGATGATGACGGGAAGACACTTGGTTTATCTCCTGACAAAAATTACGAAGAATGGATAATGAATATTGCCCGCAACAATGTTGTTCCAGCTATTCAGGTTGAATACCAAGAATACGACCTAGAAAACAAAACCATCGCGGCGGTAAATGTTCCCCGAGGAAAAGATAAGCCTTACCAAACGCTAGGTGCCAAATATCTGGTGCGGGTAGGCAGCACCAATCGAACCGCATCACAGACGGAATTATTACGGCTCTTTCAGGCCACTGGGTCATTTCACTTTGACGCCACTCCGGTTCAAGAGACTTCAATTAAAGACCTCAACCTCTCTAAAATTGATAGCTACTTTGATCGCTACGGGATCGCATTTAGCCACGAAACTGAAGAAGATAAAATCCTCCTGATAAAAAACAGCGATGTTTTAACAGAAGAGGGGGAAGTGACAGTGGGCGGCATGCTCATTTTCGGGTTAGCACCCACCCGACACCTACCCCAAGCCGGGATCGCCTTTGCTCATTTTCCTGGCACCGAAATAAACGGCGAATTAATTGACAAACAAAACATAAATGGAACCCTCGATTACCAAATTGACACTTGTTTGGCGGTGATCAAGAACAATTGGCGGCAACTATCAACCATAGTAGGTACAAAACGCGCCAAACCTAACTTCATCTACACTGATAAAGTATTTAGAGAGCTGCTAACAAACGCCTGCGTACATCGCAATTATGCCATCCATGGCTCGCAAATCAGGGTCTTTATGTTTGATGATCGGCTAGAATTCAGAAGCCCGGGCCGGCTGCCCAACACAATCACCATCGAAAAACTAAAAGTGGGCGTTTCTTATGCCGTCAATCCCATCCTGGTGAAATTCATGGAAAACTTGCGCTATATTGACCGCCTGGGAAGGGGGTTGCCCATGGTCTATCGCGAGGCCACGACAAATAATCAAAGTGTCGAGTTCAAAGAGGTAGGCGAGGAATTTTGGGTGGTGTTGTCGAGGGATGGGTGACTGAGTGATCAGGTACTAGGAATCAGGGGAGCAGGGAAACAGGGCAAACAGGCAAACAGGGAATCAGGGGAGCAGGGAAACAGGGCAAACAGGGAATCAGGGGAGCAGGGAAACAGGGCAAACAGGGAATCAGGGGAGCAGGGAAACAGGGCAAACAGGCAAACAGGGAAACAGGCAATCAGAGAGTAGGTGTTGAGGTGATCCCCTCTCCCCGTGGGAGAGGGCTAGGGTGAGGGCAAAACCAGGTAATCAGAACCATGTCAAAAAAGAAAAAAGGACTCATTCGCGCAATACTCGTTATCTTTGGACTAACGCTCCTGATCGTGGCATTGAGCGTCAAATTCGTCCCGGAATGGCTGAGCATTCCCGGCGG
>DAOUWT010000265.1 GCA_030666985.1 Chloroflexota bacterium | reverse complement strand
CCCCCCCCCCGGGGGAATCCCCCGCCCCAGGTTTTTCCCCCGCTTACGCTGGGCGCCGCGCTTGGGGTTTGCTCTCCCGCCCCCCCGCCCCCAAAAAAAAACCCACGAGGTCGGGCTTTTGCTACCTTAGAGATTGAGAAAAGACGATAAAAACCCCGACCCGCCAGCAAGCCGAAACCTACCTCGCCGAAGCGGGGATACTCAACCCCGGCCCGTGGGTGGAGCACTCCCGACATACCGCGGAGGCCGCCCACAGGATCGCCGCCCACCACCCGGCCCTCAACCCCGAGGCCGCCTACATCCTGGGGCTGCTGCACGACATCGGGCGGCGAGATGGCATCCACGGGATGCGGCATGTGGTTGATGGCTACAATTTTTTGATTGGTGAGGGCCACTCTGACGCAGCACGCATCTGCCTGACCCACTCTTACCCCCTCCCCTACGCAGATTCGGGATCCGGGAAGTGGGATGGGACGCAAGAAGAGTTCAAATTCGTACAGGCCTATCTCGATGAAATCGAATACACCCCTTACGACCGGCTGATCCAGCTTTGCGACGCGCTGGCCCTGCCCTCTGGCCCGGTACTGATGGAAAAACGCCTCGTGGATGTGGTGCTTCGTTACGGCTTAAACCAGTACACACTGGAAAAATGGCGGGCTTTCTTCGCCATCCAACGCGAATTCAATGAGGCCATCGGGCAGTCTATTTACAGCGTATTGCCGGGGATAGTAGAGACGACTTTTGGGCTGACAATATCCCCCAGCTAAAATCCCTCGCCACCTCATCCCTCATCACCTCGTTACCTCATCACTCGTTACTCTTCACTTCACCCCCCCATGGTAAAATCAACCTTATGAAAAAACATTGGAAATTCTGGCTCGGTGTAGCCATCAGCTTAATATTTTTGTTCTTTGCCCTCAAAGGCCTCGGCCTGAACGACATCTGGGAACCCCTCAAAACGGCGCAGTATTGGTGGTTGCTGCCCGGTGTGGCGGTCTACTTTGTAGGGGTGTGGGTGCGTGCCTGGCGTTGGCATTATTTGCTGCGCCCTGTCAAACCCGTCTCTACAAAAACCATGTTCCCTATTGTAGCTATTGGCTACATGGGAAACAATATCTACCCCGCCCGGGCTGGGGAATTGCTGCGGGCCGTGGTCCTCAAACGCCGGGAGAATGTTCCTGTCTCGGCCTCCCTGGCCACCATCATCGTGGAGCGCGTTTTTGATGGCGTGGTCATGCTGGCCTTCGTCTTCTTGAATCTGCCAAAATTGGCCGGGCTGACCTCGTCCTCTGGCTTTGTGGGGAATATTCAAAACCTGGCCCTGTGGGGCGCGGGCGCGTTTTTGGGCGCTTTAGCCGTTTTCCTGGCGGCGGCCATGTTCCCGGAGAAAGCGGAAAAGATAGTCGCTTGGATTGTGAAGCGCATTGTCCCTCATAAATACCGCGAAGGCGTCCTCGACATCGCAAAACGTTTCCTGGGCGGGCTAGAATCCCTCCGTTCTCCGCAAGAAGCCTTGATGATATTTTTTACCTCGGTGGTGATCTGGCTCCTAGAGACCGGGAAATATTGGTTCGTGATGCACGCCTTCCCCTTCGAGGTCAGCTTCTTTACCCTAATGTTGATGAACGGCATCGTCAACCTGGCGACCACCATCCCCTCCGCGCCGGGCTACGTGGGAACCTTTGACGCGCCGGGGATTGCAGTCCTGACTGCCCACGGAGTAGCCAAAGGCCTGGCCGCCGGCTACACCCTTCTCCTCCATGTGGCGTTGTGGTTTCCCATCACGGCGTTGGGAGCATTTTATATGGCGAAAGAGGGTATCCGGTGGGATGAGGGGAAGGTGAAAAGTAAAACGTGAAACGTCGCCACGAATTCATTCGCCTATTTGGAGCAATCCGCAATATAAAAACAAAGACACGCTCTGCGTGAATTGAAATAATTACCGTTAAAATATTCAATGGATTGACATTTTTAGCAGTCCATATTATTATCCTGGCATGTATACGCGCCTCGTTGAACAAACCATCCTATCCCTGCTCGAAACGCCTGAAATTCTAATTCTCTATGGCCCGCGCCGTGTCGGGAAAACCACCCTGCTCCAAAAATTCCACCACCTCCTGGCTTCTGAACATCCAACGGCAAGTTATTCTTTGGACGACCCTACAGCCCAGGCAATTTTTACCCCGCCCTCGACCGCACGCCTGGCGCGTATTTTTTCGGAGATTGGATTCCACACTGAACAACGGAACTTCCTGCTGCTGGATGAAGTTCAAGGTTTTCCCCGAATAGACCTGTTGCTGAAATTGATTTTCGACCACTTTCCGTATGTCAAAGTGCTGGCGACTTCATCTTCCTCGCTGTTGCTCTTACAACATCTTACAGACAGTCTGGCAGGACGGAAATACTTCATTGAACTCCTTCCCCTTACATTGAGCGAGTACACCGGCCTCTTTGTAGAGGACTTTTTCTCCTTTCCGGAACATATCACCCAACAAGGACAATTGACGGAAACTCTGCTGTCATTTGCCACGTATGGTTCGTATCCCGAAATCCTTTCCAGGCCCGCGATAATGGAGAAACAAAGCAAAGTTCGCGATATTCTCGACAGTACGCTTTACAAAGACATTTTTTTGCTGGAAAATCTCAAATCGCCACAAGTACTTGTGAAACTGACGGCGTTGCTTGCGTACCAAATTGGCAACTTGGTTAATTTAAATGAACTGGCAACGCAGTTAGGAATTTCCAGGAATACCGTAGATCAATATATTTCGGTTCTCGAAAAATACTTCATTGTTTTTCGGCTGCGACCGTTGAGCCGTAACCCACGCAAGGAAATCAGCACCAAACACAAAGTCTACTTTTGGGACTTAGGGGTACGAAACGCCGTCATCAACCGGTTTTTCCTATTCGAAACGCGGGACGACAAAGGGGCGTTGTTCGAAAACCTGGTTATCGCTGCCCTCTTGAAACGCAATTTATACGCTCGCCGTCCTTTCAATGCCTATTTTTGGCACGCATACCGGGGGGCGGAAATCGATCTGGTGTTGGAACACACCCAAAATCAGAATATATACGCTTTTCAGATCACAACCCGGGGGAAAGCCTCGTTTTCTCGAGCATTCGATTCGTACCAACCCGTCCAAAAATACGTCGTGGGACTCGAAAATGCATATCGTTTTTGTTGGTAGCCTTCAGGTAAGGAAAGAACCACAGGGGAATTGCTCGGAATTACCCCGAATCATAAGAACAACTAACAGATGAAAATTAAAATCCACGGACAATCTCCCTGCACCATAGCCGTCATCCACGGCGGGCCGGGAGCTGCTGGCGAGATGGCGCCCGTAGCCCGCGAACTCGCTGCCGCTGGCCGGGGAGTGTTAGAACCCATCCAAAGCGCGACCTCCCTCCAGGGGCAAATTACGGAATTGAAAACGGCACTTGAGAGCGCGGCAACTCTCCCCGTGACATTGATTGGCTTTTCGTGGGGAGCGTGGTTAAGCTATCTCGTCGCGGCCCATCATCCCCCGCTTGTCGAAAAATTGATATTGGTTGGAAGCGGCCCCTTTGAAGAAAGATATGTGGAGAAACTTAAAGAAACCCGGCAAAGCCGCTTGAGCGTGGAGGAACGAAAAGAGTTCTCCACCATTATCACAGGCTTGGGCAATCCCAAAGCTGAAAAAAAAGACGCCCTCCTCTCCCGGTTAGGCTCGCTAGCCGCGAAAACCGACACCTATGATCCGCTCCCAAAAGACGATGAAGAATCCAAGACGATCATGCTTCAAGGAGACCTATTTCAACAGGTATGGGAAGAAGCCGCCCAACTCAGAAAAAGCGGAAGACTGCTAGAGTTCGGCAAAACCATCACCTGCCCCGTGGTCGCCGTCCATGGAGACTACGACCCCCACCCAGCCGAGGGCGTCCGCGTTCCCCTATCCGCCGTGCTGAGAGACCTTCGCTTCATCCTCCTCCCCAATTGCGGGCACAAACCCTGGGTTGAGCGGCAGGCAAAGGGAAGATTCTACGAGGTTTT
>DAOUWT010000357.1 GCA_030666985.1 Chloroflexota bacterium | reverse complement strand
GAACAAAGGGCTTGGAAACAAAGGCGTGTTTGTTGGAATTCGAGCGAGGAGTGGCGGCCAACGGTCTCACTCCTCCTAAATAAATAGGCATATTCTCTCACCTTAACCGCCTGCGGCGATCCGTGCCCGATAAAATGTACTTCTACACCCGATAGGGTTATAACTGCGAGTCGATATGGAATGGCACATCGATAATGACGATATCTTTATGTTCTTTCAATCGCCACCGCAGCCTGTTGGCCGTCTGATTGTGTAGGAGGCTCGCAATGTGAAGTTCGGGCATGAACTCAGGCACAACAACAGTTGTCAACTGGTCCGGGAATTCCTCTTTGTTGAGCTTTTCGATGTACTGAACTAGCGGGTTGATGATATCTCGGTAGTCATATTCGACGGTGATAAGTCGAATGTCTTCTGTGATATTGGGGAAACGATTCCAGCGCCGGAGTAGACGCTCCTCTATCTCTGGGGAGGTCGTAATGGACAGGACGCGCACGTCGCTTGAAATGCGCTTGGCATACTCGATCGCCAGGATAGTGCCCTGATGGACATCCGCGATTGGAACTACAACTACGTCAGCGACCTCCGTGATGTCATCCGCGGTCATGCCTCGAGTGCTCAACGCTGTTGACACCAGGTCATAATGCCGTTGGATAGCATAGAAAGCGGTCACCAGCACAGGTATCAAAACCGCGACGACCCAGGCGCCTTCAAGAAATTTCGTGGAAACCAGGATGATGAAAACGATAAAGGTAGCAAAGGCCCCAATTGCATTGAGTGCCTGTTTCCACTTCACATTTCGCTCGTAATGGATTTTGGTCACTTTGGTCTGCGTAGTCTCGCCTGGCTTCAGGTGGCGGATCCTGCCCATCAAACGAAACATACCGGTCTGAGAAATACTGAAGCTCAACATCACGCCCAGGGCGTACAGTGGCAACATGGCAATTTCATTCGCCTGGAAAATTATGACAATCAGAGATGAAACCAGCGCTAAGACCACGATCCCGGAACTATATACCAGCCGGTCGCCGCGGTTTTGTAACCAACGCGGCAGAAAATTATCCCTGGCCAGAAATGAACTCAAACGAGGAAAATCCTGGTAACCGGTGTTAGCCGCCAGGAACAGTATCATGGCCGTAAAGAATTGGACCCAATAGTACAGGAAACCCCCATTAGTGGCTTGCCGCGCAAGTTGCGACAAAATGCTCTCGGCCTCGTCCGGGATAAGCTGTAGATGGGTGGAAAGGAAAGTGATCCCAACGAAAAGCGACATCGCCATGCCCCCCATCACTATCATTGTGGTAGCAGCATTTTTGGATTCAGGGGGCTTGAACGCCTGCACACCATTGCTGATCGCTTCGATCCCAGTTAGCGCGGTACAGCCACCCGAAAAAGCACGCAGCAAGAGCCAGAGGTAGGCAAAGCCCGCCATCGATGTGGTGGCCGCGATCTGTTCTTCGACAGAAGCGATCTGCGAGGCCCCAAAGATCCCAAAACAGCGGATCAATCCGATCACAATTACCACCAGCACCCCGCCCACGAAAGCATAGGTAGGGATGGCAAAAACCGTCCCGCTTTCGCGCACTCCTCTCAAATTGATCCAGGTAATGAAAAAGATGGCGGCAAGGGCAATTGCAACTCGGTATTCGAACGCCGCGGGAAGGGCAGATGTGACCGCGCGTACCCCCGCCGACACTGACACGGAAACAGTCAGGATATAATCGGTCAACAAGGCTGCTGCCGCTAACAGGGAAGCGAAAGTGCCCAGGTTGTCTTTGGCAACCGTGTACGCACCGCCACCATCAGGGTAATGTAGGATCGTTTGAATATAACTGAAGATCACCAGCAGAACCAGGCCAGCCACCGCCAGACCGATCGGCAATGTCAGAGAAAGAGCACCGCTGCCCAGAACGATCAAAACGCTCATGATCGCTTCTGTGGCATATGCATTGCTGCTAATCGGGTCGGAGGCAAAAACTGCCAATGCACGCACTTTGTCCAGACGCTCATGAATCTCGCGGCTAGTTGGAAATGGGTCACCAATAAAGAAATTCTTAACCTTTGATCGAATCATATTATTCCTCGTTTTGAAAATTAATCATGTGTCTAGCTACCTATCACTTTAACAAATGAAGAAGAAGGTTACCGCCGGTTCTTGATAAAATGTAGTTTTCAACCATACATCTATTATCAATGGCCATGACCAGGCGATACATGGCCGATACAACCCCCAGGGTGAGGATAACCAACCAGACAGAGGCCCCGAAAGTTATTTCTGCCACTCCGGCAACTACAATTAATTTTAGAAAAGGCCCAAAAACGTATAAGGGAGAGGTAGCGGGGTCGCCTCCCCCGGCCAGTGCGCCTTCTAATGAATTCCTAAGTTTATGTGATATTTTCACTGCCATGTTTTTTCCATTTGCTAAATAATGCTTACTCGTGTTGAATTGCGGAGGTGACTGTCACCTCCGCCAAACTGCTCCAGAGAGAATCATAAAGAAGCAAAGGCAAGCCTCTGCTTCTCCTCATAATGCTTTGCAATTTTTTGGTAAGCGTTCAGCTATGTCACTCTCGCCGTAGGCGTGCCGTTGGCAAGAGAGCGTTTGTTGCGAGCGAAGAGTCTCCCAATTGCAAGGGAGGGGATTCTTCGGGCTGCCTACGGCACGCAGAGCGAAAACACCCTACTAGGGTCTTATGCTAGTTCCAAATGATTAAGGGGAAGTCCTCCAGGGTAAAATAGGGATATTGAGTAAACAAACCTAAATCACACCGGAGGATACCCTAATGATAACCGACTTTGAAGACTTCTGCACCTGGATGTATATG
>DAOUWT010000268.1 GCA_030666985.1 Chloroflexota bacterium | reverse complement strand
CTCTTCACCTATGCTTATGCCATTGCCATCAATGGTCACTTGAAGGGACAAGCGTATAACCAGGCCGCTCCTGGTGGCGCCGTCCTTGCTGTTGAAGACATCCCAGAACCAGACCCTGACTTTGCAGCTGATTTCTAAATTCGCCTAACGGCATCCACTTTGATAATAAAAAGAGTGTTGTCCAATTGGACAACACTCTTTTTACTTTAAAACTTGCCTGCTCGCAACTCCTAACTCCTAACTCCTAACTTCCTAACTCGCCCCCGCCTCCTCGGCAAAAGCATAACCCTTATCTATGGCTTCGAAGTTTATCGGCAGTGTCTTGCGGTGTCGTTCGGGGATGTGTTCTTCCAGTCCCGTCTTTACCATCTCCAGCGTTAAAATAGGCCTTAGCTTTGTCATTGCCCCCACCATGATCATATTAGCCAGGCGGGACATGCCAATTTCTTCGGCAATTTTGTTGGCGGGGATGAGAAGGGAGGTAATATCCCCACGTTCGATTTCTCGATTTACCAGAGAGGAGTTCGCTATGAGCGTGCCCCTCGAGGACATCAGCGTTTCATATTTGTCCACTGAGGGAAGGTTAAGCGCCAGGACAATGTCTGGGCTGCCTACCAGGGGAGAGCCTATGCGTTCTTCTGAGACGATCACAGTGCAGTGGGCTGTTCCACCTCGCATCTCCGGTCCGTAAGAGGGTATCCAGGTTACTTCTAGGCCGTTGTCCATGGCTGTATAGGCCAAAACTTGCCCTGCAAATAACGTTCCCTGACCGCCAAAACCTGAAATAATAATACTAGTTTCTTTCATTTTCTCTCTCCTATGTATCTTCTCAACATTTTGGGGCAGAGATTTCCGAAGTCTAACGGCTTTCGAAGATTTCGGAAGTCTCCCCGCTTTCTTGAGATGGTATTCTTATAGTAACCATTCGCTCCTCGTGGGGGATTGGTGGGAGCGCAAGCGGCTGAAAGTTTGGCAAGACCTCGCCCCCCCCCAAAAAAAATCCACGGGGTCTGAAGGATCATTTCTTATACCCTGATGCTCTTTAGTTCCGGGTTGACTTTATAATCCCCCAAGGGGAAAACGGGGATCATGCGCTCGGAAATAAACCCTAAGGCTTCTTGAGGAGAAATACCCCAGTTGGTAGGGCAGGAGGATAGCAATTCAACCATTGAGAAGCCTAGCCCGCGTTGTTGAGTTTCAAAAGCGAGCCGAACAGCTTTTTTAGCTTGGCGGATATGCTTGGCGTCGTGCAGGCTGCGGCGGACAATGTAGCCAGACCCATCCATGACTGATAGCAACTCTGCCATTTTGATAGGGAAGCCTGCCAATTCCACGTCACGACCGTAGGGGGAGGAAGTGGTTTTCATTCCTGGCAGGGTAGTGGGAGCCATCTGCCCTCCTGTCATTCCGTAAATAGCATTGTTGATGAAAATCACGGTGATGTTTTCCCCTCGGGCCGAGGCATGCATGATTTCTGCCATGCCGATGGATGCCAAGTCCCCATCCCCCTGGTAGGTGAAAACGGTGTTCTCTGGGGAAACTCGTTTAATGCCGGTGGCCATAGCGGGAGCACGCCCATGGGCCGCTTCCACAAAGTCCATATTGAAGTAGTTATACGCGAAAACGGAGCAGCCAACGGGAGCGACACCAATGGAATTTTCCCTTAACCCCATCTCGTCAATTACTTCTGCTATTAGGCGGTGAGCTGTACCATGGGTGCAACCGGGGCAATAATGTGTATGCGTGCCGGTAAGCGATTCAGGTCGTTCGTAAACGACTTGTGTTGTTGTGTTCATTATTCTCCTCCTCCCATAATCTTCTTTTCCAGGCGAGTCATCCACTCGTTGCGGGGATCGCCTTCTACTTCATCCTCGTTTGCGGCTACGCGGCGGATTTCTTCTAATATTTCGCCTGGCAAGGGGGTTATACCTCCCATTCGCCCGTAAAATTCTATGGGAACGCGTCCTTGGACAACTCTTTGGACGTCATCAAGCATCATCCCGGAGTTCATTTCAATAACCAAAATGCGCTCTACTTGTTGTGCAATTTCATCCAGCCGCTTTTGCGGGTAGGGAGCCAGGGTAACGGGGCGGAACAAACCGACCTTGATGCCTTCTTCTCGCGCATCATGTATGGCAGAAGAAGCTACTCTGGCCGAAGTGCCAAAGGCTACTATGGCAATCTTGGCATCTTCTAGTTCATATTCTTCGTAGCGGACTTCGTTTTTTTCCACTTCCTTCCAGCGTTTGAGCAGGCGCAGGTCGGTGACCTCCTCGTCTACGGGATCAATGTAGATTGAGGTAAGAATGTTGGGATTGCGGCCTTTAGCACCCGTCACGGCCCAGGGGGGGGATTCTGTGGGGATTTCACGCATGGGGGGCAATTCGGCGGGTTCCATCATTTGACCCATATTGCCATCTACGATCACATGCACGACTGAGCGGTATTTTTCGGCCAGATCAAAGGCCAAAGCTATAGAGTCAATGGCCTCTTGCACGCTGGCCGGCGCCAAGACGATGGGGAAATAATCCCCGTGCCCGCCGCCCTTGACCATTTGGTAGTAATCTCCCTGGGAGGGGGCGATGTTGCCCAACCCGGGGCCGCCCCGCATCACGTTGACGACCACCACCGGAATCTCGGTTCCCGCGATATAAGAAATCCCCTCCATCATCAGGCTTAGGCCCGGGCTAGAGGAGGCGGTCATCACCCGTTTTCCTGTGCAGGCTGCGCCATAGACCATGTTAATGGCAGCGACTTCGCTCTCTGCCTGAACGAAAGCACGCCCAAGTTTCGGCATCCGCCTTGCCATGTGTTCTAAAAATTCAGTTGAGGGAGTAATGGGGTATCCAAAAAAACCTTCCACACCGGCTCGAATAGCGGCCTCTGCGAAAGCTTCATTCCCTTTAAGCAGTTCTTTTGCCATTGTCACTTACCTCCTGGCTCTCTTGGCCTGACGTTGTGGTTTTTCTCGATAAACACTTATGGCTGCATCGGGACATACCACGGCGCAGATACCACAGCCTGAACAAGTTTCTTCTATCATTTGGGCGGGATGGTAACCCCTGGGGGTGAGCCGCTCCATATTCAATTCAAGAACATCTTGTGGACAGGCCTCCACGCAAAGACCACATCCTTTGCAGTGATGGTCGTCTACTTCGATCCATCCGTTTATTGGCATGCCATAAACTCCTTTTGACTAAAATACAGTATTTTCTCGTGATCATTCAACCCCGTGGATTTTTTTGGGGGGGACGGGGGGGGCGTGAGAGCAACCCCCAAGCGTGGCACACACGCCCAAGCGTGGAAAAACCCTGGGGGGGGAAGGGGGGGGGCGAGGTTTTCCCAAACTTTCAGCCGCTTGCGCTCCCACCAATCTCCATTGATTATTACGGCAAAAATTATAGTCTAACACCATACTAGTGAATAGTGACAAGTTTCAGGTGTGCTATAAAATATATTCAGATTGTGCGGTATATTGGGAAAGTGGGGCATTGGGAAACTGGTAAAACGGGAAATTGGTAGACTGGGGGACTGGTAAATTGGTAGACTGGGAAACCAACCTACCAATCTACCAACCAACCAATATACCAATCCCCAATATACCGTTCTCCAATTTACCAATATACTAACACCCAATATACCAACCCCTCAAATTTTTCATTGACAGCCATTCCCATCCCCGATATAATAGCACGGCGTTCGAGCAGAATTCAGCTTGAACGGGTTTTTTTTGTTGTCTTTAGTTATACCCCCAACTTCCCCATAATTCGGCGGGAAATGCTTTATCCAACGGTGTTCTACCAGACGATATCCATCGAACGCAGAAGGCATGGTGGAGTGAAGATTGGAGGAGAGTATTATGAAGTATGCGGTTGTTGAAAGTGGCGGCAAGCAGTATAAAGCTGTCCCAGGGGATACCATTAGAGTGGAACGCTTGCCAAAGAATGAAAGGGGGGGTAGAATCACTCTGGAGCAGGGACTTTTCATCGCTG
>DAOUWT010000097.1 GCA_030666985.1 Chloroflexota bacterium | reverse complement strand
TTCAAGTTATATTTTTGCATTAGAGCAGAAATATTGATGGGGTGAATAGTTGTCATAGGTTTGGTGTTCCAAAGTGTTCGCAAATTCCCATAGCCTGAGACCTCGGAGGTCTTGGAGACCTCCGAGGTCTCAGGCTATCACACAAGCCCCAGGGTTTTTAATGCCTGAAGGACAGAGGGATGTTCCCATAACCAGTCCACGGGGAAAGCAAAACCCGGGAGCTGTGCCGCGTGATACACTCCATCCTCGTCGGGAACGACAAGCTGGTAACGGCCTTGTTCATCTAATTGATAGAATTCGGCGCGTTCACGCAGGGGATCGATCAGCCAGTATTCGGGGATGCCGGCGGCCTCATACTCGTAGAATTTATCACCCCGATCCCGCCCGAAACTTTCAGGTGAGATGATCTCAACGGCCAAGTCTGCCGGGCCGTCCAGATAAGTTTCACACAAACGCTCCTGATGTTGGGCAGCCAAGAAAAGCAAATCTGGTTCGCGGGCTGAGTCCTCTAATCTCATCAGGAATGGGGCGCTACATAGCCACCCCGAGTTGTGCGCCTCGACGAAAACCTGCATGATGGAAATCAGAAAACCAGAAATCTCTTGATGTCGCCTACTGGCAGGGCTAGTTATAATCACCTCTCCCCGCACCCATTCGGCATGGGTATCTTCATCGGCCCAATCTAAAAATTCCTCGAAACTAATTTTAGTTGACTCTTCTTCAACGTCAAGAATATCCAACAAACGTTGACGCAAACTCATTTCTGTTTCACTAGCGAGAGAAATATCCTTCATCTTTTTGCTCATGTTGACCTTCATTGCCTAAAAAGAACTTCGTATACCGAAATTATATCACCTGGTTTCCATCTTTGTCCCACTTCTCCGCCCCCCTCCTGGCGCTCCGGGCACTCAAGGCTGAACTCGCAGCGGGCATCTCCTTCCCCCAAATTGAACGCGCCCAAAAAACAGACGCCAATTGGATGACGAATGGACGCTGGGGAGTGGTGCAGTTAGTGAAACGTGAAGACGTGAAACGTGAGGAATAAAACGTGAAGACATGAAACGTGACCAAGTAATTCACGCAACACGCATCACTCATCACGCACCACGCCTCACTCTAACACCCACATAATATTCTCAGGCGCAGGAACGGGGGTCAAGAAATACACAGTGACATTTTGATGCCAATTGACATAATCCCCCTCGGAATAGCCTAGATCAACCCAGTGGCCCGACCCGTAGCCTCCACCAATATCTTCTATGGTCGCGAAACCATACCCAGGAATATAAACTCGCTGGCCTTGCATATAATTGAACCAGGAACGAATTACGCCAATCACACCTTTTTCAAGAGTGGCGCCGCTGGCTGTAATGTTGCCAACCCCCGCATCGCCAGGTTTATAAGAGGTCGCATAGGCAGTGACCGCTCGCCAATATTGCAGAGCACCATCCGCGGTCTCGACCGTGCGCACGTTGACCTTCGTGCCATACCCGACCACGCGCGAAACAGGCTCCTTCGCCACCCACTCCTTCTCCACCTCGCGGGCAACCTCCTCCCCGTTCTCGTACCGCACCCGCACCCGCTTGGCCTGAATGCCATATTCCCCCGCCTCTAAAATTTGCTGCGTATCAAGCTCCAACTCGTTGGTGGACTGAAAACTGCTTCCAAAGGGGATCGGTTCTTGCTCCAGGATAATGTCTTCCCGGACGCGCACGACCTGAATTTCACCATCTTCGGGGAGAGGGCTGTTCTCATCGGGCACGCTGTAATCCAACCCCTGGAGGGACAACCCAGCCTCAGCCAAAGCAGTCCCTACGCTAGGGGCGGTGGATAGGGTGTGAACGGTTTTATGTGGGGGAAGGTGGATGGTCAGCTCCTGTGCGTGGGAGAGCTGAACCCGGAGCGGGTCGCCGCCCAGAAGCGTGTGCGGCCCTGGGGAGAGGTGGTCGCCGTTGCGGAAGCGGATGCCCTCACCCCACAGCGCCTGCGCAAGGGTCACAGCATTAGACGTGAAAGTGCGCTCTTGGCCATCCATGTAAAGGCTAATGGGGGTGGCACGCCGTACTTGCAAACTATGTCCGGCCCGGTACGGGACAACCGCATCGGGCCTGCTGAGTTCCCCGTCCACGTAAACTTGATCCCCAGCGTAAAGCGGCACATCCGCCTGGGCGAGAATGTTGGCCGGTTTCCTGGCGGCAGTGAGCAGGACGTGCTCCTCCCCGTCTGCCACGATGAAAAACTGCCCTGCCTGTTCCAGTTGGATAATTTCCCCCTCGCGCAGCCAGTGGCCCAGGGGAAGGTTTAGGACGTCTTCATCCTTGAGCAGGATGCCCTGAGCCTCCAGAAATCTCCCCACGGTGAAGGTGTAGGTAATTGTGCTTTGGCTGTCTCCATTCACCACCAAAGTCACCGTCTTATGCAGGCTGGTAAAGACAAGGAAGGCGCCGCCCAAAAAGAGGGTTATAGCAAGTATAAAAAGAAACTTTTTTTTCATAATAGGGAAAAGCCTCGGGCAGGCACCCCGGCGGCACCCAGAGTATCCTCTTTAGTGCTGCTTCCTCTCGGACCTGACACGATTCGTAGGTCTCCGCCGCGCCGGACCCGCCCGAAGCTCGCGGGGCATGATACCGCAGGGGTGGGGTGGTGTCAATTGGGGCTGGGCGGTCAAATTGGCAGATATTGGGTATTGCGTATTGGATGTTAGATATTGGATATTCGTCAAGATGCAACGCACCTTGAGCAACTGAACACTGAATACTGAATACTGATCACCGCTCACTGCCTCTCGCCCAGGAGTTGAATCCCACCCCCGCGCCGATGATCAGGACAATGGCAATTGCTCCCAAGATAATGCCGGACGTGCCGCCCACTTGCTGGCCTAAGGGAATATCTGCGTGAGGTGGGTAAGTATCGCTTGCTAATGGTGGATAGGGGTCGTCTCCCCGGCGAGCAGAATAGGCTTTTTGGGCCAATCCCACCCCGGAGATGATGACCACGCTGATTAATAATATAAAGAGGACAATGTGCTTGAATTTCATTACATGCTCCTTTTCTTAATTGTGTGTTGTATTATACCTGACTTGGGTATACATTCCAACCTGCGAGATTCCGCTGTTTCCGTTTGTTTCACCTTCCCACCCCCCTCAACGCCCCCCCAGCGTCCCTCCCCCTTCCCCGCTTGCTCCACCGCCGCCTCCCAGCAATCCTCCCCCCACTGGCTCGCCGTCCCCTATCCCCCCGTCCATAAGCCTTTCTCAAGCTCTTCGTAGTTGAGCATAAACATTATGGTATTGCACCCAAGTGTGGAAATGAGTAATTCATACTACGCTCGAGCAGGATCGGCAGCTCCTGCGGGCGGAATCCGGGGAACTGACGAACGGCTACCACTGTATGCCGCGTTCCCCTCTGAGCGTTGTAAGGGGAAACTTCTGAAGTCTTTATCCCCAAATGCTATTTTTTTTGCTTAGGTACCTTTATGGCAAAGAGTTAGCTAGGGGATAGGCAATTGTCAGGCTGGTAAGCTGTTCGCCACCCGGTGTTGTTGGTACAATCATCGGGAGTGTTGGATGAGTATTATCTATAGTTGCCTTCGAAGGGCACGGAGTTCACATGAAAATATTAACTGATAAAGCCGCGAATTTTACTACTGATGAGGAAAAAGCCTTTGGGCTAAGTGTTGCTCCTCTGTATATTCAGTTTCCGGAGGGAGAGATGGACGCTTCCCAGATTTCTCCGGATACTCTTTATGAGCGCCTCAAGGCCATGAAACCGAAGATTCCCACCACGGCGCAGCCTTCTTCGGGCATGTTCAAGGAGATGTACGAGAAGCTGGCGGCGACCGGGGAAAAAATCCTCTCTATTCATCTTTCGGAGGGGTTGAGCGGGACTATACAATCGGCCCGCCTGGGCGCTGAACAAGCTGAAGGTGTAGATGTCACTATTTTCGACAGCATGACCCTTTCGGGCGGGCAGCGTTTTCAGGCTATGGCCGCGTCATTGGCCGCCAAAGCAGGCTGGGCCATGGAGGCTGTTTTGGAACGCTTGCACGAGATCCGCGATAAGGTTGAGGTTGTTTATGCTTTAGATACTCTTGAGTATTTGGCCCACGGGGGGCGGATTGGGCGCGTGCAATCTTTGTTAAGCTCTGTCTTGAATATCAAGCCCATTATTCACGTTGATAAGGCGGATGGCAAATATTCCACTTTGGCAAAAGCCCGCACCTTGCGGCGTTCAATTTCTATGATGGTGGATCATATTGAATCGCTCTATCCTCAAGATACTCCGCTGTGGGTGACTGTTTTGCATGGCCAACTAAGCTCAGAGGCGGAACGTTTAGCCTCGGCCCTCAAGGAGCGTCTGAACGTGGAACGCTCAGAAATTGTGCGCGTCACGCCTATTTTGGGCGTACACACGGGGCCGGGGATTGTGGGGGTGGCTACTTTGCCCATGAGTCTTATGGCTGATTTGTTGCCCGCTAATCGGCCATAAAATGCATGGCTTGCTAATCTGCGCGAAAAGCTTTTGTTTTATCCGCTAATCTTCGCTAATCGGCCGTAAAAAACACGGCTTGCTAATTTTTTTGGGATGGGAATAGAAACGGCGCGGAATTTATCCGCGCCGTTTTTGTATTTAACGTAATCGAGGGATAGTTCACAATTAAGCTTCTCGCACGGCGTAAGCGCATTTACGGTAAGTCGTCACCTCCATATTGAATTGAAATTCAAGGATAACTGAAGCGTGTTGAGAACTTAGATAACCCATTTCAATGGGTTTTGTTAAACTAGACCATGAATTCATTCATGGTGCTAAAACAAAATCGCCCAGCGGGTGCTGAGCGATTGCATTTGAGGCGGAGGGGGTGGGATTCGAACCCACGATCCCCAGGGGGGATACGCGCTCTCCAGGCGCGCGCACTAGGCCGGACTATGCGACCCCTCCGAGCAGAGTATTCTATTGCGGGCGAGATTATACCAAAGAGGGCTACAGGTGGCAACGGGAGTCGGGGAAGCAGGAAGCAGGAAGCGGGGAAGCAAGGAAGCAGGGAGCGGGGAATCAGGGAGCAGGGGTTTTGAGGTGACGAGGTAATGAGGGGGTGGGAAAGGGGACAGAAGACAGGAGACGGGGGAGGGGTGAATGGCTAATGGTTAATTGTGAAGTAGGGTGATGAGGTATAGGGGGCGGGGGATGGATGTTGAGGTAGTCATATTTATTGCTTTTTATTTGATAGAAGTTATAATTGATGGAGATAAGTTGTTAAACCGTTCTATTCTGTATATTGCCACCCTTTGGGGTGGATATACAGAATGTTTCATATCAAATCTTTATGCACCCTCGAAAAACAAGGCTATATCGCCGACAGTTTCAAAGGTATCCGTTCACCTCCCCTTCCTGGCATGGCAGACCTCCGAGGTTTTTGAAGTGCAAACCTCGGAGGTCTCGGCTAGGGGGGTGAATAATTACTGGCTCTTTGATGAATGGTGAGGTAGGGGATATGGCACAAAAGGTCAAAGAGCCTAATTACTTTCAAAGACTATAAAAAAACTTGTCCACCATGGCAAATATGTCTGCAAAGACTGTGGCCGCGTAGCGCGGAAGAAAAAGAACTTGTGCGATCCCCAACACCTGTACTCCAAAAAAAGTTCTAAATAAAACCGGAATGTCTCAACTCAAAAATCTCTTTCTACTTGACCCCGAAGTCATCTTCCTCAACCATGGTTCTTTTGGAGCCACTCCCCGCCCCGTTTTCGAGGCTTACCAAAATTGGCAGCGGGAATTGGAGCGCCAGCCAGTCCGCTTCCTGGGCCGGGAGTTGTTCCCGCGTTTGGAACACGCCCGCCAAGCCTTGGCCCGAACCCTCCATACCGAAGCCGACGACCTGGCTTACATCCCCAACACCACCTTTGGCGTCAATTTGGTGGCCCGCTCCCTAAATCTTCAGCCCGGCGATGAGGTACTGACCACCAATCACGAATACGGAGCCTGCGACAACGCCTGGGAATTCGTCTGCCAAAAAACCGGCGCGTCCTACATCCGCCAGCCCATCTCCCTGCCGGTCAGGTCCTCTGAAAAAATTGTGGGGGAGTTTTGGGGTGGCGTGACGGCGCGGACAAAAATCATCTTCATCAGCCACATCACCTCGCAAACCGCGCTGCAAATGCCGGTGGAGGATATTTGCACGCTGGCACGGGGGAGGGGGATTCTAACCCTGGTGGACGGCGCCCACGCCCCGGGCCAGATTCCGCTCAACGTGGGGGAAGTCGGGGCCGATTTCTACGTGGGAAACTGTCACAAGTGGATGCTATCCCCCAAGGGGGCGGCTTTTTTGCACGCCTGCCCCAGGGGGCAGGCTCTCCTGGACCCGCTCGTGGTGAGCTGGGGGTGGGGCAAAAACTCCCCCTTCACGACCGGCTCCCCTTTCCTTGACGCCCTGCAATGGACGGGAACAGATGACCCATCCGCCTGCTTAGCTGTTCCGGCTGCCATCCAATTCCAAAAAGACCACAACTGGCCCGAAGTCAGAAAAAGATGCCGCCAACTCCTGGAGCAAAGCCTTGAGCGAGCTTCACAAATCACGGGGATGCCGTCTATCTATCCCCAGGGGGAGAGGTTATATCACCAAATGGCCGTCGTCCCCTTGCCTCCCATCAACGACCTGGAGGGTTTTCAGAAAGCACTTTACCAGGGCTATAAAATAGAAATCCCCGCCATAGAGTGGCAGGGAAGACATTTTCTCCGCATCTCGGTTCAGGGCTATAACTCCGAGGAAGATTTGGATATTTTCTTGGGGGCGTTGGGGGAGATGCTGGGGAGCAGGAGATCAGGGGAGCAGGGGAGCAGGAGATCAGGGGAGCAGGAGATCAGGGGAGCAGGAGATCAGGGGAGCAGGCCTAGTTACCTGATTTCCTAGTCCCTAATCCCTAGTCCCTGATTCCTAGCCCCCATCACCAAATTATAAACCGCGAAAAGCTCCATCGCAAAAGGCAAATAACCCCCGTATCCCAAAAGCGGCATTTCGAAAATGTGGGCAAAGTCTACAAAGGGGACGTGATAGACCCACTTGGGGTAAGAGTAATAATTCCACATCTCCCAGAAAAAGGCCGTGACCAAGACCCCGCTCCATAAGGCCCACACCACGCGCCAATCTCCCCGCTCCAGTTCCGTTTTGAGATTGGGATTCCCTAGCCAGACGTTGACGGCATCTATGATGAAATAAACCGAGAGCCACACAAAAGGAAAGAAATACCTCGGCCAGATCAGCATCAGCCCCAGCATGACCCATCCCATCAGAAAAAATACCCACACCCCCCAGGGCGGGATGCCGAGTTTAATCCCCCTCTTTCTGGTACGGATAAAATCGAAGGTACCCATCAGCTCCGCGGTCCCGAAAACGGCCGGGATAACGGTGGAAAAGCTCAGGCTGGCGAGGAGGGCGTATTCCAGGTTGGTGAAACTCTCTCTCCCCATGTAGGCCCAATTTTGGAGGCGGAGGTTGAAAAGCTCGAACAGCCACCACACCGGAGCCGAGAGCAGGAATAAGCCTGCGAATTTCTTCCAGTTTCGTGCGCTTAACGAAGTCCCTTTGCGGGTGTAAACCAAACCATCAACCGTGAGAGCATATCCCAGCCACAAGGGAAAAAATGCCCAATGTGTGCGGAGGCCGTCCAGTAGCCAATTTACAGGCCAAAAGATGGCGATGAGTGTGAGGCCGATCCAGCCGTGGAGGGGGAATTTGTGTTTTTTCATAGGGAGGAATTAGTGATTAGGGAACAGGGGAGCAGGGAGGCAGGAGGGCAGGGAGGCAGGAGGACAGGAAATCAGGCATTAACTACATCAATAATATTACACTGGTTCGTACTTCGCATTCCTAACTCGCCACTCGCACCTCGCAACTCTTAGCGCGCCGCCGGTTCGTGCGCCAACTGAATAAGCACAATGCCCACAATGATAGCCACCAAACCCAAGCCAATTTTCAAGTCTATTTTCTGAGTGCCATTAATAAGTCCCACCACGGTGCCGGTGATGGGGGAAAAGGCGAAAGCCACCGCCAAGGTGAGGCCCAGGTTTTCGGTCAGGGAGAGGGCAGAATAAAAACTCCACATTCCCAAGCTGCCGGCTATGACCCCGCCCCCAATGGCAATCATCAACCAGGCCTTGATGTTGGATGGATTTTCGATATTCTTCCAAACCGGGATAGAAAGTGCACCTAAAATAATGAAGGCTATCACGGTTCGCAGGGTTATCCCGGCAATGGGAGGGAGGCCTAATTCCCGCAAGCCAGTTTTCTCGAAGAAACCGCCCAAACCCCAGGCAATACCGGCTAAGACTGCATAAGTGAGATAAGATGGCATGAAATTTGCTCCTTGTGT
>DAOUWT010000364.1 GCA_030666985.1 Chloroflexota bacterium | reverse complement strand
GTGGCGCACCGGATGACACAGATTTTGCGGATTTGCGCGGATTTAAACCATTTATAAAGTTTTTAATCCGCGTTTATCCGCCGCATCCGCCAAACCCGCGTTCTATGTTTTTTACTTTTACCAAAGTGTCGGGTAGCTAGTTCAGTATTCAGTTTCTCCGCCAATGAAAGAGCATATTTTTCCCAAATAAAATCGCCCCGAAAGAAACCACGCTTCCCGCCTATGGGTAAGTTTGCTCAAGCCATTGTTGAGGGTCTACTTGAACGCCTCCCGCCCAAACCTCCCAATGAAGATGCGGGCCTGTGGAACGGCCGGTGGTGCCAACCAGCCCAATGACTTGACTCACCTCTACTTGTTGGCCAACTTCAACAAGGATTTCTGATTGATGGGCATATACAGTATAAACACCCCAACCATGGTCTATCACAGTGACGTTCCCATAGATGATTAGTTCACCTGTGAAAACTACTTCCCCAGGAGCGGACGCGAAAATATCGATACCCACTTGTCCCCATGTACTAAAATCTAGGCCAGAGTGAAAGTAGAAGTAACCACTACCATTGAAGGAACGCCGCTCCCCAAAAAGTGGCCCCGGATTAGAAAAATCTGAAGGCATTGGTATCTGAAACGGGCCATCCCATCTTTTGTCTGGGGTCACATTTGCCGTATTCTGTGCCATTTGTTCCGCGTCTAATTTAGAAACTTCCAGGCTGACAGTTTCGGTAGGGACGCCGATTATCGACCTGTAGGGGTAATCTCCGCTCACGATTGGGACCATCTGACGGTGGGCAAAAGGTGTCCCATCTGGTAAAAGGCCCTGAATAGACAATGGTATAAGTCCTGTTTCGGCCATGGCATGCACACCCTGGATCGCCACGTACTGCCCTTCTACTTGGGAGAAGAAATGCAATGAATGCCCATTCAATTGCCCCTCCACTTGCGTTTCGGGCGGAGCCGAGACTTTAATAACCACAGTCTGACCTTGAACGAGTTGCCCTGGGATATGTGCTATTGAGGTAATCTCCCTGGGCAGATTACCTGGCCCCACGCCGCCCTCGCCGGGGAGGTGCAGCACCTGGCCGGGGATAGCGTCCCACGTGCCGGTAAGGGAATTCGCTGAAACCAGTGTCCAGGGATTATGGGCTTCTTTTACGGCGATCTCCAACAGGCTTTGCCCCCCCGCTGGAGTCACGCGCTCCCCCACGATCCCTTTATCCCCCACGACTACCAAAGAAACGCCGGCATAGAGTTCAATAGGGCTGGTGATGCGATTTAGCCTCACCAGGACATCTTCGGGCACCTGGTAGAGATGGCTGAGGCTCTCTAATGATTCCCCGTAGGGAACGGTTTTTGTTGTAATGAATCCTTGTATCCCATCCAAGCCGGGGAGTGTCAAATGAGTTCCGGGGGAAACTACACTTGTTTCAGTGAGGTTATTTTCTACCAGCAAGGCGTGGTAGTCTACGTGCAGCCGGTGGGCGATGCCCCACAGGGAATCCCCAGGCTGAACGACATAGACAGGCCCTTCAGGGGAATCATCCAGGGCGGAAGCCAGCCGGGTGGGCATGGAGCTACATAAAATTAAAACCAGGCTAAGCAGCAATAAACGTTTCAAAGTTTAATTTATCTCCTACTTTAAAGTCTGTGAGACGTTCTGGGGATAGTTCCAAAATGTAGCGGGCAGGGTGCTTGGGTAGGTAAAAGGGTCTCCAACTGCGTGCCAAACGGCAGTCTACCACTTCTTTTTCATTGTTCAGCCAAATTATCGCCAAATCTGTCCAGACCCCGAACATGTGGATAGCCGCATCTAGGCGGTTTTGCCGGGCCTGAACGAGGAGCAAGCCTTCCTTAAAGGCAATCCGCCTACGAAACATCAAGCCTCGTAAGCGGCACCAAAAACTATCACAATATTGTGCCTGTACTGCCTGGGTATCAGGCTGCGTTGTGTTCGAAATGATGACTTCTTTCATCCTGCTTCGCCGGGAATCAACTCTTTTCGATTTGAACTCAATCAGATTTATCAGAAAGCACTTTCTTCACTCTTTGGATCAGTTCTTTCGGTTGGAAAGGCTTGGTAATATAATCATCAACTTTGGCAACATGCAAGCCTAATACTTTATCGATACTCTGAGCTTTAGCGGTGACTACAATCACAGGAATAGCGTTGGTCTCTTCATTGGCTTGCAATTGCTGATACACCTCCCAACCATCCATGTCTGGCATCATCAAATCTAACAAGACTAGATCAGGAAGCTCCTTTCGGATTAGCTCCAAGCCTTCTTGTCCTCCTTTTGCTCCAAGAACTTCAAAACCTTCTCGCCGGAGGATGATCTCGACCAATTCTGTCATTTCAGGTTCGTCTTCTATGCAAACGATAAGTTGTTTGTCGGCCATAGTTATGTCCTTTTTCGAGAGTAATAATTTTAACCCTTTCTATTTCTTCAAGTTTACCATAACTACCCCTCCCTTGTCACGTGACAAGCTGTAGGCTATAATCGCCAAACAGAAAATATTTAACAAATAGTGTTCATTCAGACCCCGTGGATTGGGGGAGGAGGGTGCCACGCGGGAGGGGACGGGGGGGGGTAAGCGTGGCGCCACGCATAAGCGAGGACAACCCCTGGGGTGTGGTATAACTCTGGGGCGTGGCTTTACCAATCCCCAGCCGCTTACGCTCCCGCCAATCTATAGAGTTCCCGTGGGG
>DAOUWT010000272.1 GCA_030666985.1 Chloroflexota bacterium | reverse complement strand
GAGAAATCTTTCCGTCGCAAGTGAATGGTAGACTGAAACCAAGATTTCTCCTCGTTATTCGGCGGCAGTCGTGCCGAAACCTCGTCGAAATGACATGATTAATTGCCTAACTTAACGACATTGAGGGGGTAGTAGCCCAACCGAGTTGGGCGGGAGTGGCAAAGATACCCATTTTTCCGCCAACGCGGTTGGCCGCTTCGCGTACCCGTATTTTTGAAACTTGACATTGTCAAAGTACCTAAGCAAAATTTGGCTCTTTGATGAATGGTGGGGTAAGGGATACAGCACAAGACCTGTCAGGTTTCCAAAGACCCTTTTGAGATGGTAAACAAGTGCGATACAGGCATGAATTTATCCAAAAATCATCGTCTAAAACCTGACAGGTCTGGGTGACCACACAAAAGGTCGAAGATCCCAAATTTTTTCCAGCACCAGGAACCAGGTTTCTCTAAAGCACCAAGTCACTCATTTAGGGTCAAGGCTTTAGAAACTGCATCTCGTAAATCCTGATAAGCGACCGGTTTCGTCAAATATACTGTTGCTCCAGCATCTAGACCGGCTTCAATATCTGTAGGAAGGCTTTTAGCAGAAACCACAACAACCGAAACATGCTCTACGGCTTCATTGCTCCTCATCCACCTTAATATATCCAAACCCGACAAATCCGGCATCATAATATCCAGAACAACTGCATCAGGAACATTCTGCTCGATAAGTTCTTTGGCGGTCTCTCCATTGTACGATTTAAAGACGTCATACCCCTCTAGGCGCATCATTTCTGCGAACATTTCCGCAGTATCTGGTTCATCCTCTACAATTACTATTGTGATCTGGTCATCTTTCATAACAGCCTCTTTATTAAACAAAACTGCGGTGAAAATAGAACTCTCTTGAGAAACATGAAATCGTCTTTCTAAGCCCAGGGATGTTAACAGTATTGTACTACATTAAAAGCACAAACGACAAATTTCAGTTATATAATCTGCTGATGTGCAATGCACTCTAAAACCAGAGTGCATTGCACACCAGCGTGGCGTATTACATTTTGTAGGGTAATTTTCACGCAACACGCAACACGAACTTCCGGATGATTATTTTTGGGAGCTCCCTTATTCATCTCCTTCATTATACCGGAGTAAATCCCGGTAGTCGCTTGGAGTATCTACATCCAGAGCGATGGCAGACTCCGGCCAAGGGATCAGGTGGGGGGGATAGCGTTCGAAAAGCGCCCTGCCGCCCCTGTCTCCGGTTATCGTTTCAAGATCGGGAAAGGTAATCCGGTCGAATAGCACAGGGCTTGTGAGATGTCCCTCCACCTGGGGCGCAACCAGGGGAGAGCCGGTGCTGGCGTGGGTCTCCACCAAGGAGCAGAGTAACCGGGCCGGTATTTGGGGCTGATCTGCCAAAAGAAAAACGCTCGCCCTGCATTGAGGAGGCAAGGCCTGCAGGCCAACTTTCAGAGACGCGCTTTGGCCTTCCCTCCACTTAGGGTTATAAACAACCTTCACGGGCAAATGTGCCACCGCGCGGCGCACCCTGGCGTGCTGCGCGCCGGTCACGACAATCACTGGGGAAAGTTTAGCCTCAAGGGCAGTCTGCGCTACAACGCACACAAAGGGCTGACCGTTCCAATCCAGCAATTGTTTCAATTCTCCGTAGCGGCGAGATTCTCCTGCGGCAAGAACCACAGCAGCTACCGCTTCAGGAGCAGAAGAAACACATCCATTTTTTTGTCGCAAGGTACATTCTCCAGAGATAGGTCGCCTGCTGACTCGTGGTGCAATGCACCACTTATTTGAGATGATATGATTCTAGCACAAAAAAACATTACTTAAACGCAAACTGCCCCCAAAAGGGAGCAGTAAGGCCAAAAAGCAGTGGGCGGGACAAGACTCGAACTTGCGACCTCCTCCGTGTAAGAGAGGCGCTCTAACCAACTGAGCTACCCGCCCGAGGTACACGCATTGTAACTCAGGAGTGGGCAAGTGGCAAGTGGCAAGTGAAGCGTGATGAGTAATCAGTGAAAAATGGCATAGTCCATCCTAACTCGCACC
Source organism: Chloroflexota bacterium (assembly GCA_030666985.1). GTDB lineage: Bacteria > Chloroflexota > Anaerolineae > Anaerolineales > UBA11858 > B10-G9. The sequence goes on along the minus strand of DAOUWT010000272.1, from coordinate 1,834 downwards.
TCGCAATTCCTAACCCGCATCTCACAAAATGTGATACACTTTATAAACGAACCCATTGGAGTATCTTATGAAATTAATTCGTTATCAAACCTCAGACCAAGAAATACACAGCGGATGGGTATTGGACGACAAAGTAGGCCCTATCCGGGGAGATATTTTCAGGGAATACCAACGGGAGAAAGCCACCATCCCCCTGGAAGATGTTCAGCTTCTGGCTCCTGTCCGGCCCAGCAAAATTATTGCCATCGCCCGGAACTATGCCGCCCACGCCGCTGAGCATGACGCTGAGGTACCAGAAATACCTCTCCCCTTCCTCAAACCTCCCTCCGCGGTCATCGCTTCTGGTGAGGCCATCCGCATCCCCCCCCAGAGCCAACAAGTAGAGCATGAGGCCGAATTAGCGGTGGTGATTGGGAAACAAGGCCGCTGGATAGCCCTAGACGAAGCTGAGGAGTACATTTTGGGCTACACCATTGCCAACGACGTTACCGCCCGCGACCTTCAGCGCAGCGACATGCTCTGGACGCGTGCCAAGGGCTTTGATACTTTTGCTCCCCTAGGCCCATGGGTAGAAACCGACTTTGACCCCGCCGACGCCATAATGACCTGCCGCGTGAACGACGCCATTCGCCAAATGGCCTCCACGCGCGATATGGTCTTTAGTGTTCAAAAGCTGATCGCCTTTATCTCCTCGATCATGACCCTTTATCCGGGCGACGTCATTCTCACCGGCACGCCTGAGGGGGTAGGCCCGCTCGCAGAAGGTGATGTGGTGGAAATCAACATCGAGAGGATCGGCACCCTCTCGAATCCCGTTAGCGCATCCGGGTAAGCAACCATGGCATTAGACATTCGCGCAGGTATCCTGACCGCTCTCGTTTTATCGGCAATCGCCCTCGTCCTCAGCCTTGTCGTTGGAATACATTCTCTCGTGGTGGGGCGGAAGATACAATTCTTCCGCATGAGGCACCGGCACATCACACGGGGCTGGCGCTTGATTTTCTTCGCTATTGTGTGGGGGACTATAGGCTCACTTCTATATTTTTACGGAGAGCCAGTAGCCTATCACTTCATGCCCCCTTCCCCGACGGCAACGCCCACCCTGACACCTTCTCTCACCCCGACCATCACCCTCACTCCCACTAAGACCCTCACTCCAACAATTACCAACACCCCTTCCGAATCCTACACGCCCACTATTACCCCCACTCCGCACATGCCCCTGGCCGTAGAGGCGCAATTCGAAGGAAATCTCACCCCGCCCGCGGAGGCTGTTTTCAGTCCCCTTGAGTTCACGAACGAAGGTGTAGATGCCCTCTACCGGCCCATCCGCCCAGACACGGTCTTTGAAAATCCTGTCGGGCACATGTACGCTGTTTTCAGCTACGACAAAATGGAGGACGAAGTACAATGGACGGCGTTGTGGTATAGGGATGGAAAACTCATCCATTACGAAACTACGCCCTGGGACGGAGGATCAGGGGGGATTGGCTACACCGATTGGGAGCCAGATTCCCAGGAGTGGCTGCCAGGGGAATATGAAGTCCAAATTTTTGTGGGGGATCAGTGGAAAAAAGTGGGGTTCTTCACCGTTGAAGGTCAACCCCCTACCCCCACGACAACCCCTACTCCCTCTCAAACGCCATCGCTGACCCCCAGCCCTACGGGCACCCCCACCCCAATCCCAAGCAATACGCCTACGCCCAGCGATACGCATAGGCCAAGCGCGACTGGGAGTCCTTAGTTGCGTGGTGCGTGAGGCGGGAAACACGTTGCGCAATTGACTATATTTATGAAATCGGCATAGGCAGCCCCCTCCCAGCCTCCCCCCAAT
>DAOUWT010000087.1 GCA_030666985.1 Chloroflexota bacterium | reverse complement strand
GGTCAATTTTTGGCGTGGGCCGCTTACAGCCCGGCTGCTCAAACCCGTGCCCGCATCTGGAATTGGGAGGAGGCCTGCCCGGTGGATGGGGATTTCATCCGTGAGCGTGTGGCGCGTTCCCTGGCGCGGAGGGCGACGTTGCTGGGGGCGGGGGAGAGCTGCTCCCAGGCGTTGCGCCTAGTGCATGGCGAATCGGACGGCTTGCCGGGCCTGATCGTGGATCAATATGGCGCGACGTTGGTGATGCAAATCCTCAGCGCGGGAACGGAGCGGTGGCGTGAGACCATAGCCGAGGCCCTGCTAGATTTGACCTCTGCCCAAACCCTCTACGAGCGCTCCGACGTGGAAGTGCGCAAATTGGAAGGTCTTTCCCCCCGGGCCGGCCTGGTGCGGGGTGATCCTCTCCTGGAATGTTTGGAGATCGAAGAGAACGATTTGGTTTTTGGGGTAGATATTCGCTCCGGCCACAAAACAGGCTTTTACCTTGACCAACGCCTCAACCGGGCCCGGGTCAGGGAGTTGGCCGAGGGGAAAGAAATCTTGGATTGTTTTTCTTATACGGGGGGATTCGCCGTCAACGCCCTGGCGGGTGGCGCGAAATCCGTTTGCCTGGTGGATACTTCAGCGGAGGCTTTGCAATTTGCCAAAGAGAACATAAGCCGCAATGATTTACCTCTTGAGCGGGCTGAATTCGTGCAAGGAGACGTTTTCAAGAAATTGCGCCTCTTCCGCGACCAGGCCCGGTCATTCGATATGATCATCCTTGATCCCCCCAAGTTTGCGCCCACTGCTTCCCACGCCCAACGGGCCGCCAAAGGCTACAAGGATATCAATCTTTGGGCCTTCAAGTTGTTGAGGCCGGGGGGCTTGCTAGTGACATTCTCCTGCTCTGGCGGAATTTCCCCCACCTTCTTCCAAAAAATAGTCGCTGGCGCGGCCCTGGATGCGGGAGTCCACGCCCAAATCTTGGGACGCCTCACCCAATGTCCCGATCACCCCGTGGCCTTGAACTTCCCAGAGGGGGAGTATTTGAAGGGGATGGTGTTGGGTAGGGACTAGAGATCAGGACGGTCAAAACTTGCCCCTTGCCCCTTACAACATGCCCCTTGCCCCTTGCCAAACGCATCACGCATCACGTCTTCACGCATCACGCCTTCACGCATCACGTCTTCACGTTTCACGTTTTACGCTTCACTCTTCCTCCGGCGTTTCCCCCGAAGGATCCCAAACATAAACCCAATCCCCCACATCGGCCCATTCGTATAGCCAATGCGCGCCCCCCAATGATAAATTGACGCAGCCATGGGATTGGGCGAATCCCAAGTAGGGCCGCCAATACGCTCCGTGCAGGGCCCGCCTATCGTCAAAGTACATCGTCCAGGGCACGTTTTCAAGGTAGTAGGTACTATTCTCAGCCCGTGTGCCGCCTCGCATCCCCGTGGCATCTAGTTTTTCATAAATTTGGAATAGTCCCGGATAAGTCCAAGTGGGAGATGTGCCTGTGGCAATCAAAGTGGCAAAGACTAGCTCCCGGTCTTCGTAAACCATCAAAGTTTGTTCGTAAAGGTTGAGTTCGATCCATCTATCTATGTTTGTACCTTCTGGGGGCGTGGTGTTGGGCGTTACCTTGGCGATGGCAATTTGAGAAATCCATTCTCCGGGGGCTATCATATACCAGTCCCAACCCTCACTTGTTCTTGTATCGTAAATTTGGACTAATTCAAGATGTTCCAGATAGTGGCCGGTATAGTCGTCTTCTTGAAACCCCGGCGTGCGTTTGGTCTTTGTTTTATCCGGATTTGAGAAGTAGTTGAGAACCCAGCCAAAAGCTCTTTTTGGTGTTCGAGTGAATTCTAGGCCCTGGAACTGAGAAACAACGCCCGGCGAGACATGGTCTGAGGTTGCCCAGCCTTTTTGGGCGCGATAGTACTTTCTGCCATCCGCTATCCACATGTCTGTGTAGGAGATAAAATTGAAACCTGGCGGAATTCTTTGGACTATATTATTAGTATTGTTATTGATGGCGTCATCTAGGGTGGCGTAGATCGGCGTTCTGTCTTCGGCCGAGGCATATTGGTATTCAATTTGGGTCAGGCTGGGATCAGGGCTGAATGCGGGCAGGGGAGAGGGAGGAAAGAGTATCCCGCGCTGGGCCATTTCTGTCAGGTATTGGGTGGGGCCCAAGGGAGAGCATTCCGTCTCCCATCCTGTGTAAATGCTGGGCGGGCAGAGGGGGGCCGAAGGCTCTCCATCCCCTGGGGCGGCCCTGGCCGGGCCGGGGATGGCGCTGACGAGGGAAATTATGAACAGGAAGATGAGGGTGTGTTTTCGCATATCGGGAGCGATTATACCAGCTCCGCCGGCAAATGCTGGATGTCTAGCGTGGCGTCATCGCAGAAAATCATGGCTCTTTCGATCACGTTGCGCAGTTCGCGGATATTCCCCGGCCAAGAATAAGCTTTGAGAAGCTCCATGGCAGGTGGGGTGATGCCCTGGATATTTAGGCCCATTTGGGGGTTGTTGAGCTTGATGAAGTGCCCCGCGAGGGGGGGGATGTCCTCTTTGCGGTCGCGCAGGGCGGGGACTTCCAGGTTGAGGACTTTGAGGCGATAGTAAAGGTCTTCACGGAATTTACCTTCTTTGATCATTTCAGGGAGATTTTGGTTGGAAGCCGCTATAATTTGCACATCAACACGAATTGCGCTAGTTCCTCCTACTCGGCGGAAAGTTTGTTCTTCCAGGGCGCGGAGGAGTTTGGCTTGCATATCGGGCGTCATGGAGGATATTTCATCCAGGAACAAAATTCCTTCGTCGGCGACTTCCATGAGACCTTTTTTGCGTTTTTGCGCCCCTGTGAAGGCGCCTGCCTCGTGCCCGAAGAGTTCCGATTCCAGCATAGTGTCTTGGACCGCCGCGCAGTTGATGTCGATAAAGGGCTTGTTTGCGCGAGGCCCCATTTGGTGAATAATTTGGGCAACAACCTCTTTCCCCGTCCCTGTTTCGCCGGAGATCAGCACCGAAGTGGAAGTTAGGGCTGCTCTTTGCGCTTTTTTGATAACCTCCCGCATTTTAGCGGATTTAACGACGATTGCGTCCAGGGATTTTTTTTGTGAATTGCGGTAGTGATTTAACTCTTTTCGCATGTCTACAATGTCTTGGGCACGCTGGATAGATTGTTCCAGGTGGTCAAATTTGATGGGCTTTTGGATGAAATCATGCGCTCCGCTTTTCATGGCCTCCACGGCCATGTCTATGTCTCCATAGGCTGTGATCAGAATAATAGGGGGGCGGTTGCGAAGCGTGGCTGTCTCTGATAGCAGATCAGGTCCATATCCATCCGGGAGCTGGATGTCTAGCAAAATAATATCCGCTGCTTGGGCCATGACATACTCGCGGGCTTCACCCAGGGTTGCGGCCAGCAGAACCTCGTATCCTTGAGATTTTAGATAGCTGCCAATGTTGTTGCGGGCGTTTTTTTCGTCGTCTACTACTAGGATTGTCGCGGTCATAATGTGCTCCTTGGGCGTGTTGCGTGATACGTGAAACGTAAAACGTAAAACGTGAAACGTAAAACGTAAAACGTGAAACGTAATATCACGCAACACGCATCACGCATCACGTTTCACTTCTCACGTTTCACTCTTCACTCTTCACTCTCAGTGGCTGGCAAAGTTATATGAAAAACCGTTCCTTCTGGGAGATGTGAGACTGAAATGCACCCTTTATGCCTGGTGATAATTTGTTTGGTGATGGATAGCCCGAGTCCGGTCCCTTCGGCTTTGGTGGTGAAAAATGGCTCGAAAATATGCTCTTGTGCGCTTTCAGGGATGCCTGAACCTGTATCAAGGACATCTATTTTGAGGGCCGGTTCCCCGCTCAGTTTCTGAATTGGGTACATTCGCACTGCCAATATCCCGCCCTCGGTTTTTTTCATGGCTTGAGCTGCATTAGCGATTAGATTGGTGAAGACCTGTCCCAAGGCGCGGCGATCCCCGAATACTTTAGGCAACTCCTGGCTCACCTCTAGGTGATGCTCAATGCCAATTCGTTTCAGGCGGGGGTGCCAGCGAGACAGGATTTGTTTTACAAGGTCGGGCAGATTAAAGCTCGTTTTATAGGGGCTTTGGGCCCTTGAGTAGTTCAATATTGTTTTCACTATATGCGTGAGGCGGTCACAATCGTGCTGTATTCCATTGATAACTTCCTTGTTAGAGAAGTCTTCTGGTAAAATCCGTTCTAAGAGTTGAATCCCGGAAGTGATATTATTGATCGGATTCCGGATCTCATGTGCAAAAATGGCATTCATATCTCCTACGAGTGCTCTTTGTTCTAGGTGTTGGGTTTGGATTCGAAATTTCTCTTCCTTGCTCATATCGTGCAGGAAAACGAGAATCCGGAGCGGGTATCCCGTTTGTGGGTTCATAACCGGAATCACTTTGATTTCAACCGGAAAAGCGTTGCCATCTCTGTGATGGAGTTTGAGATTGCTTAGCTTAGATGTGGATACACCGCCCAAGGCTTCTCGTAAGCATGGGAACAAGCGATCTGTGCCAATTAAGACCTCGTCAAAAGGCCGCTCAAGAATTTCTTCTTGGGCGTAGCCCAGGATAAGCTCAGCAGCAGGATTTATTTTTTGGATTGTTAAGTCTGGGTTAAGGTAAATCACCCCTTCTGGGATGTGCTGGCTGATGTTGCTCTCGACTATGTTTGCAGCCGTTTCCTGCGTCACTTGTTGTTGCAGGTTTTCTATTCGACCAAGGTAGTCTATGATCCCTTCTGCAGTATGAGCCAGGAACTTGGTTCGTAATAAGGGAGCTTTTCTTTCTAGGGAGGCTGTACCCCTGGGGCCTAGGGCTGCTATAACTCCTATAACATTGTTCTCTTTTTTCAAAGGAACTGCCACAAAAAATGAGGCTTTGCTCTTCAGCGCGATTTCGTGCAGAGGGGATAAAGGTGGGGGGTAAGGTGGGCTAAGGGCAGGTTCTCCAAAATACGTTATGAGGTCAGAAGTTGAGATTGAGGAGGGGAAAAGCTGGCCATCATCAGCAGCGGCAACCTTTTTTACTATAGGATGATTAGAAAATGTTTTATAGATGACCACCGATTTTGCCCCCAGGATCTTTTGACCGGCTTGGACAATTGTATTCAGGGCTATTTCAAGATTTGGCTCTTGGAAGGCAGTGATTAGCCGTATACGTGTCTCAATATTGTCGCTCTCTGATTGGTGTTGGTTTTCTAAGAGAGGAGCGATTTCTAAGAGAATGAATTGGGCCTGATGTCCTATTTTTTTGGCTCGTAAGTTTATCTTCACCTCGCGGTTTCGGCGGGTGATCAACGTGATGTTCACTCCTTCTCGACTATGCAAGCTAAGACGATGAGTCCCACGATCCCTGAGCTTGACAATATCAGGGAAAAGTCTTTCGACTTTTAATCTTCTTAGCTCTTCTCGTGTATAACCACTCAACTCCACCAGGGCAAGATTTCCCGCTTCTATGCGAGACTCGTGATTGGAAACCAACATGGCTGGCCATTCAATCACGTCCAAGATATGACTAATTTCCTCGAGGGAGAGGTTCTCAGGAGATGCGGTTTGGGGTGACTTAGATAGGAAGGGAGCCATAAAATGCTCTTAGAATTCTGCTTGTCATTGCGAGCCGTTGTTTGTGCGGCGTGGCAATCTCATGATTAACGTAAATAATCATCTCATGCGCGAGGATAAAATTCCCTCTATGGACCGGTATTTAGCAACAGTTCTTCTCGCTACATTGTACCCTTTTTCAGCCAGCTTTTCTGTCAACTTGGAATCGGAAAGCGGTTCATTTTCGTTTTCGATGATCCTTTTCAGCGTTATCCGGATGGGGAGGCTGCGATCAAAGAACAGTTTAAGGGGGACAATCCTTTTATTTGGCAGTTGCACAGATTTGTCAGACACAGCGCGTGAAATGGTCGATTCATGCACATCAAGCCGCTCCGCCATCTCCACTTGCGCCATAGGATGGATGTGCGCCTGGTCTCCCGTCAGGAGAAACTCGCGTTGCACCTTGGCAATCGTGGACATGAGTTGCTCCATGGTGTTGTTGCGCTGTTGGAGACATTTTATGAGCAAAGATGCTTGTTCTAGCGAGTTTTTCCAAGCCTCGTTTTTCTCGCTAGAGGCTTGTTTCATGGCATGTCGGAAGAGGGGGTTTACGCGCAGCATCCCCCGGTAGGGACTGATGATTTCTACCACCAGGCGTACTTTGGGGGAATTATTCTCTTTTCGGATGAGCACGTCGGGATGGTAATACGCCTGGGGGGTGGTACCTGGCCCCTGGCGTGCGTTCCCCCAGTTGGCGCGGGCCGGGTAGGGGTTAAGGTTGTCGCGGATAAATTGAGCGATTTCTTGAACCCGAGCCTGTGATGTGTTTAGTTCTTGCGCTAATTTCCTATAACTGCGCTTACTGAGCAATTCCATGCCCGAACGAATGACATCTTCTGCCAGGGGGGGGATGTGCATGACCTTGTCCAGGACGCGTATCTGGGCCAGAAGAGCTTCCCGGGGCGAGGATGCGCCCACCCCGGCGGGGTCGGCCTCTTGTATCTGCCTAGAAACTTTGACAACTTTTGCGTGCGGGACGTGTAAAAAGCGGCTGATTTCCACCAAGGGGATGCTCAAAATACCATCTTCATCGAGGTTATTCAAGATGTGGGCCGCAATGGGACGCTCCTCAAGCTCCAGGTCAGGAGCAATCTGCCGCAGGACAAAGGCTGGCAAGTCGATTTTTTGGGGCACGAAATTTTCGCTTGAGTAATTGTCTGATGAGTAATTGTCTGACCGATTCTGTTTAGATCCCGACTGGTATGGAAAATCTTCTTGGGAGGACAAAAAAACAATCGGCTCTTCACCAAGGTCATAAGGTTGGCTGCAAAGCGGGCAAGGCCCAGGGAACGTTAAAACTCGCCCGCATCCAGGGCAGCGCCGTTCTTCAGTGATCTCTAGGGCTGGGTTGTTGGCTAACTCAGTTTCTACTTTTTGCTGGATTTCATCTCTGGTCATTTCCAGCAAAGCCATGGTCTGAGCTAAATGAGCGGTGATTTGAGGGCGTAAAACTTGGTTTTGAATGTGGAACATAATCTCTCCGGTGGTGAGTGTTGCGTGGTGCGTGTTGCGTGGTGCGTGTTGCGTAGGAAACTACATGAGATATGTGACAAGTATAGCTTAGTTATTTGTTTGTAGCAAGATTTGTGCCAGTGGTTGGGTAGTCGAGTAGTCTGATAGTCTCGTAGTCTCGTAGTCTGGTAGTCGGAGTGGTCTAGCAGCGGAGACGTGCATTGCATCCGTTTTTGGATGCGTTGCACGTCGAGTAGTCAAATTGTCTGTCCGATAATACATCTTGGTGTTCATCTGATAAAATAGAGTTTAGTAAGTAAATTGATTAGAAATCGATTCTGACTGCCGCACACAAAAACCTCTTATGAAAAACACAAAAATAACAATCATTATCTCCATCATTTTCCTCTCTGCTTGTCAAGCAGGTCTTAGCTCTCTCGCTCCAACCCCCACGCTGTCTCCTGTGCCGTCTCCCACGCCGCCGCCTGCGTTCAACGCGGAGAGGGCTTTCGAGGACCTGCAGCATCAGCTCACCTTTGGGCCGCGCACCCCTTCCAGTCCAGGCCACGCGCGAATGCTGGTCTGGCTTGAAGCCGAACTGCTCCGGGCCGGCTGGGATGTCACAATCCAGGAAGACGTCCAAATGGGGCACACCGTCCACAACGTTGTCGCCCGGCGCGGGGTGGGGGATGCTCCCATCCTCCTGGGCGAACCCATTTTATTGGGCGCCCATTACGACACACGTCTCCACGCCGACCACGACCCATCCCCCGGGGAACGGGACGAACCTGTCCCCGGCGCAAACGATGGGGCTTCGGGCGTAGCCGTCCTCCTGGAGCTGGCCCGTGTCCTCCCCGCGGGTAAATCTCCCAACGTGTGGCTGGTTTTCTTCGACGCGGAAGATAACGGGCAAATAGAGGGCTGGGACTGGATTTTAGGCTCGCGGGCTTTTGTGGAAAATTTGGAAATATCCCCCAAGGCGGTGGTGATTGTGGATATGATTGGCGACGCGGATTTGAATATCCACAAGGAACGTAACTCTACCCCTGCGCTCCAGGATGAGATTTGGAACCAGGCCGCGGAGTTGGGTTACGATGAGTATTTTCTCTCCACGCCCAAGTACTCCATGCTAGACGATCACACGCCATTCCTACAAGCCGGTATCCCCGCTGTGGACATCATTGATTTCGATTACCCTTATTGGCACACTGCTGAAGACGCCCTTGATAAGGTCTCTGCGCATAGTTTGGGGGTAGTGGGAGATACTTTGTTGGCCTGGCTGCTTGGGGGGAGGTGAAACGTGAAGACGTGATGCGTGAAATGGTATTGGATATTGGGTATTGGGTATTGGATAATTCTGTGCCCTACGTAAGGGGAGTGACAGCGCAGGGAAGTGACCACTCAGACCAATTCGGCTATTTCGACTACCAAATTACCTACCCTACACTCAGCAACCTTTGTCTCTGTTCTACATTTTCCTTTTGAGCAACCAAAACCTGTGAGACCACACCCGCGCGGGGAGATTTAAGCTCGTTCTGCATTTTCATCGATTCCAGGATCAGAAGAACATCTCCTTCTTCGACCTCCTGCCCTTCATGGACGGGAATCTCTACCACCAACCCTGGCATGGGAGCTTGGAGGTGGTAGGGGCCTTGCTGGGTGGGGGATGCTCCCGCCGCGGCCCTTAGCAAACGCTCCCGTTCGTCGTCCACCAGCACCGAATAGCGTACCCCTCGCATGAGGACTTCCCATCCCCCGTTTTCTTGGTAAATATTAGCCTCATAAGACTTGCCATCCACCAGCAACGAGTACGTCAAAGCCCCTCCAATGGCCTCGAAGTTTATTTCATGAGCCTCTCCATTGATAGTGACGCGGCTTTCTGAAATGATCTCAATCGCAAATTCTTGGTCATCGATATTGGCAATATAGTTCATGTTTTTTCCATGTTTATTTAGCAGAACTGCGTCCCGTGAAACGTAAAGAGTGAAACGCGAATTCACGCAACACGCATCACGCAACACGCATCACGCATCACAGAACGTGTGTGTCAATCGACTATTGGTAAGTTTATTTCACGGTAGCTCGGCCCCCCTCAGTCCCCCCATTTGCACCTCACGAAAAGATGTGAGACGAAAATGGGGGGAGGAATTACTTCGCGCACGAGATTCTGC
>DAOUWT010000009.1 GCA_030666985.1 Chloroflexota bacterium | reverse complement strand
GCGACACGTGTTTCACGCAACACGCAACACGCATCACTTTTCACTCTTCACGTTTCACAAAAGGAGAATCTCATGAAAACCATCCGAAGATTATACACATATCTGATCACACTCATCAGCCTCGAAGTAGTGATCTGGGGGATGATTCGGCTGGCCCGCACCTTTACCAATCCCTCTGTTGGACTTGATGCCAGCTCCCTGGCCGGAGCGTTGGCCCTCCTCTTAGTAGGCCTGCCCATATTCCTCCTCCATTGGTGGATGGCCCAACGCCAAGCCGCCGAGGGAGAGGAAGAACGCTTCAGCCTGATCAGAGCGCTCTTCTTATACGGCGCGTTTTTGGGAACCTTAGTCCCCGTCATCCAAAACGCCCTAGTCCTCATAAACCGCCTCCTCTTATCCGCCTTCCACCAGCCGCCCTACAGGGCCATCTTCGGCGGTGAGCAAATTTGGAGCGACAACCTCATCGCCATCTTCATGAACGCCTTAATCGGCGCGTATATACTATACAACTTGCGAAAAGATTGGGACACCCCTCCCCCCAACGCCAACCTCGCCAACATCCGCCGCCTGGCCCGTTATTTCTTAGTCGTTTATGGCTTGGGAATGTTGGTAGGCGGCGTCCACGAAGTCATTCGCTACCTCTTCAGCTTTGCCAAAACCATAGTGGGGGGGACGCCTCCCAGTTGGTTGGCAAATGGATTGGCCTTGTTAGTGATAGGCATCCCGCTCTGGTACGTGATTTGGCGCATCGTCCAGCGCTCCCTCCAGCACCTCCCCGAACGCACCTCGCTCACCCGGCAAATCATCCTCTTCCTCCTCTGCCTCTTTAGCGCGGTGGGGATTTTGGTTCCACTGGGGATGATAGTGGACGTTTTACTAGGTGCGGCGTTGGGGGATTTCCAAACCCTTGGCACGCTTTTGGCGGATATCGGGGACCCTCTAGCCGTGGGCCTTCCCTTGCTTGGGGTGTGGTTTTACTACAGGGGAGGGTTGCACCAAACCTTCGGCGCTGACGAACTCCCCAAACGAGGTGCCCTTTTCCGAAAGCTCTACTATTACATCCTGGCCGCCATGGGGTTGATAGCCACATTCCTAGGCTTACAAATGCTATTTGCCTTCCTGATAGACCTGCTTATGGAATCTGTCTCCCAGTGGGACGTCTACCTGAGAGAACGGCTCACAGCCTCCTTGTCTAGTTTAGCGGTGGGCCTACCCATCTGGCTCCTATCCTGGCGGAAGATGGCAGCGGACGCCGCCCAGGAAGGTGAAGCCGGAGATCGCGCCCGAGGTTCACTGGTGCGCAAAACCTATCTCTACCTGGCTCTTTTCGTGGGCGTAATTGGAGCCATGGTCACCGCAGGCTATGTCTCATTTCTGCTTTTCAAAGCCTTGCTTGGTGATGCTGAACCCAATTTGTTGGACGAAGTCCTTACCGCATTGAGCAGCCTGATTTTGTTTGGGGGATTGTTGCTTGGGTATCACCTGAGTTTGCTCCGCAGCGATAATAAGCGTGCTCAACAATCTTTGTCCGATCTTCATGCTCAATTTCCTGTACTGGTGCTAACCGCCGAGGAAGGGGCTTTTGCCCCCCAGGTGGCGGCAGCCTTCCAGCGGGAGATGCCCACCCTCCCCCTGGCTGTCCACGCCATCGAGGCCGGCGTCCCCGATGAGACTATGTCCCAGGCCCGGGCCGTGATCCTCCCCGGAAGCATCGCCGCAGAGCCTACTGAAGCCATCCGTGTCTGGCTGAAAAATTTCTCCGGGCTGCGTCTGGCAATCCCCACAGAAGCTGCCAGTTGGCATTGGGTTTTCGGCAGCGGGTACCCGACTTCTGATCTTGTCAAACGCACACTGAAGATTGTCCGCGAATTGGCCGAAGGAGACGAGATTTCTTCTCGTGGGGGGCGGTCTCCCTTCCAAAATGTTCTCTACGTTTTTGGTGTGTTATTTGGAATTCAAATTTTATTCGTCATAGTCATGTCACTCATCTCATTGGCAATGGATTAGACATTCTGAACACTGGAAACTGAATACTGGCAACTGATTGGGTAGCAAAATCACGCTAATCGTTGTATACTCTATACGCAACACGTAACACGTAACACGCAACACGCTATACGCCAAGAGGTTTATCCCTATGAAAATATCTGTCTTACAAGAAAATTTAGCGCGCGGTCTGAGCATTGTTTCTCGGGCTGTTTCTCCCCGCAGCACATTGCCTGTGCTTTCTAATATTTTGGTTGCTACCGATGGGGGACGTTTGCGCCTATCTGCTACCAATCTGGAGTTGGGCATAACTTGCTGGATTGGCGCGAAGATCGAGGAAGAAGGGTCTACTACAGTCCCCTCGCGAACCTTTACCGATCTTGTCAGCACTATGCCGCCAGAGCAGGCGGATATGATATTAGAAGAAAGCACACAAACCCTGAACGTGAAGTGTGGCTCTTTGAATACGGATATAAAGTGCATTGACGCTCAAGAGTTTCCCCCTATGCCCACCCCTGACCAGGATTCTGAGGTAGAGATCAATGTCGAAGACCTCAAAGAGATGATCCACCAAGTCGCTTTTGCGGCATCCAGGGATGAAGCGCGTCCAATTTTGACAGGCGTGTTGCTAACGGTGGAAGGTGATACTATCACCATGGCGGCTGCAGATGGTTTCCGCCTTTCTGTGCGGACGATGGCTCTTTCTTCGAAAGTGGACAAACCCATCAAGGCCGTGATTCCGGCCCGGGCTTTGGAGGAATTGGCGCGTATCAGCAGCGATGAAAGCAAGCTTGTCACCATGACCCTCCCCCCAGGACGCGGGCAGGTCATCTTCCGAACCAAGAACGTGGAGCTTGTTTCTCAGTTGATTGAGGGAACTTTCCCAGATTATCAACAGATTATCCCCAAGAGCCACCAGACCCGCACCCTTCTCACCACGTCAAATTTCCTGAAAGCTTGTAAGCAGGCCGAGATATTTGCCAGGGATGGTTCCCTGATTGCTCAGGTCAATGTCACCCCTGGGAGCGAGGAAATGATTCCTGGTAAAGTAGAAATCTCTGGTCGATCTGAAGAAACCGGTTATAGCCAAGCCGTGCTGGAAGCTGCCATAGAAGGCCCCGATATTTTGATTGCCTTCAATGTTCGATACCTGCGGGAAGTCCTTGACGTCATAAAGACCCCCAATGTTGCTCTAGAGACCACAAAATCTACCAGTCCCGGCTTGATCCGGCAAGTGGGAGAAGATGGCTTCTTGCATGTGATCATGCCCATGCACCTGGGAGATTGAGCCTTGTCCTCGCCCCCGGCCCTTCTTCCAAAAGGAGAGGGGCCGGAGGTGAGGGCACATGGGACGCCATAAACCAAACCTAATCCCCGGTTTCTGAAAATGGAGCCGGGTTTTCACTGCCTGATGCCCTGAAATCCTGATTCCTAGTCACTAGTCACTGATTCCTAATTTATGATGGAGACACTATGGATAAATTTGTCGCTGTAGCCGGTAACATTGGTGTAGGAAAGACTACTTTAGTAAAAGGCCTCTGTGACCGATTGGGATGGACTCCGTTCTACGAACCGCAGGGGGAGAATCCCTATTTGGCCGATTTCTACAAAGATATGCGGGCCTGGGCCTTTCACTCCCAAATATTTTTCCTCACCAAACGCTTACGCGCCCATAAGAATTTGTTAGCTCATCACGGTTCTGTGATCCAGGACCGGAGCGTATACGAAGACGCTGGGATTTTCGCTCATAACCTTTACCAACAAGGTCAGATTGCCGAGCGTGACTATCAAACTTATCAGGAGCTTTATCAGGTTCTAATAGAGTTCTTGCCTCCCCCTGATTTGGTGATCTATTTGCGAGCCACGGTTCCCACGCTCCAACGTCGAATCACAAAACGCGGCCGGGATTATGAGGAAGAAATTGATCCTGTCTATTTAGAGCAGCTCAATGACTTATACGAAGAGTGGATAGACGGCTTCCATTTGTGTCCCGTTTTGATGGTACCCGCTGATGATCTAGATTTTGTGGACAATGGTAAGCATTTAGATTTAATTATTCAAAAAGTACAGGAAAAACTAATGGGGAAAGAGGAAGTGATTTTTACTGAAAAGGAAGTGAATGGGGAATGAGGTAATGCGGGTTATCTACTTTCTTTTTGATAAAAAAACTGATGTCTCATCATAAACGATTTTTGCGGCTTCATAAAACCGTTTGGCGTCCTCAAGCGTGGGCTTGCCATACGGAAGCAACTCCAACTCCCCCGGGTAACGTTCTTCAATATAGGTGTCATTGATTTCCACTAGAGCCAGTTCATCTACGCGAACATCTAAGTGCTCTTTGACTAAATTATGGAGTCTTACTAGACTGTGAACTCTTGGGACACCATCATTCTGCTCTTCCAGAACCGCTTTAAATGATTTTTCGATGGCCTATTGGCAGTGAAAAGCAGCGATGTTGGTTAGATGAGGGATATCGATAATTTCTCCAACAGCATCTAGATCATCTTTTGCCCTACTGAGCCATTCTTGAGTGACTGGCTTCATATAAAACCACTCCTTTACGATTAACGAGTTTGGAAAAAGAGCTGTCTTGACTTAGGAATCGTTTCCATTCGTCCCGCGTGTAAACCAATGTGTCCAGCGGGATTTCCCGTTCTACGGCAAGAAGTTGTTCGTGGACAAGCATCCGTTTCTGACGTTTTTCTTTGTATGTTTTTGCTATACCCCCCGTGTTCAAGACAACAATTAAGTCTATATCGCTATCCACTTGAGGTTTGCCATAAGCATGAGAACCGAAAAGTATGACTTTATAGGGATTTATTGTTTTTAGCCGTTCGAGAATGATGGGGATATAGCTGTCTTTATCCCAGGTATCACGATAATCTAATATTTCCCCGACAGCCACATCTCTTGCTTGCGTAACCATATTTCACCTCGTAACAACAAAACCCGATAATATAAATTATACCAGGGAATGTTCAACGCCGCTAAGAGAGTCCAATAAAAAGGCTCTGGTCAAAACACTGACCAGAGCCTTTTTATTTTGAACATTGACCCGCTGGGGGAAATTTACAAATCCCTCCGCAGACCTCCGAGGTTTGCACTACAAAAACCTCGGAGGTCTTGTTTTGGGAAGGGAGTGAATAATTATTCTGCGGGGTTAGACAATTCCGTAAGCGAGCATAGCTTTAGCTACCTTGAGGAAGCCAGCGATATTGGCGCCCACCAAGTAGTCTCCTGGCGCACCATAGGCTTCGGCGGCTTCCAGAGAGGCTTTGTGAATGCTCTTCATGATCCCGTGTAAGCGCTGATCTACTTCTTCGCTCGTCCAGGAGAGGCGCAGGCTATTCTGAGACATCTCGAGGCCAGAGGTAGACACGCCGCCAGCATTAACCGCTTTTCCGGGGGCAAAAATAATATTATGTTCAGAAAACAGCTCGATTGCTTCGGGCGTGCAGCCCATGTTTGAAAGTTCGGCTACAAGCTTGGTCTCATTGTCAATGAGATTTTGGGCGTCTGATTCGTTCAGTTCGTTTTGAGTGGCGCAAGGCAGTGCAATGTCGCATTTCACTTCCCATGGGCGTTTTCCTTTGAAAAATTCCACGCCAAATTTTTCGGCATAAGGCTCGACAATGTCATTGTTGGAAAATCGGAGTTCAAGCATATATTCCACTTTTTCGCCACTCACTCCTTCAGGGTCGTAAATATAACCGTCTGGCCCAGAGAGAGTAATTACTTTTGCGCCCAGTTGGCTGAGTTTTTGGGCTGCGCCCCAGGCTACATTGCCAAAGCCCGAAACGGTAACGGTTTTGCCTTGCAGGCTTTCACCTTGTGTGGCAAGCATTTCCTGCACAAAATAGATTCCGCCGTAACCGGTGGCTTCGGGACGAAGCAGGCTTCCGCCATACTCTCGGCCTTTGCCAGTCAGGACGCCAGTGTGCTCATTGCGGAGTTTCTTGTACATTCCATATAGATAGCCAATTTCGCGGCTGCCTACCCCAATATCGCCAGCCGGGACGTCAGTATCCGGGCCAATGTGTCGGAAGAGTTCTCGCATGAAGGCGTAGCAGAAGCGCATGACTTCGCGGTCACTTTTGCCTTTGGGGTTAAAATCGGAGCCACCTTTGCCACCGCCCATGGGGAGAGTGGTCAGGGAGTTCTTGAAGGTTTGTTCGAAACCCAAGAACTTGATGATACCCAGGTTTACCGAGGGGTGGAAACGGAGCCCGCCTTTATAAGGCCCAAGGGCGTTGTTGAATTGCACGCGGAAACCACGGTTAACGTGTACTTCCCCAGCGTCGTCTTCCCAGGGGACGCGGAACATGAGTACGCGGTCAGGTTCCACGATGCGCTCATAAATCTTGGCCTCAACGAATTCCGGATGCCTTTCTATGGTAGGCTCTAACGAGGTTAACACCTCCTCGGCAGCCTGATGGAATTCAGGTTGAGCAGGGTCTTTTTCTTTTACTTTGGTAATTACATCTTGGATGAGAGACACTTTATACCTCCTTGGATATTAATACTCTCGTTCTATTTCTTGGGGATGCCTTTGCAAACATGGATCAAAAGCTTCCCAGGCTAATTTTCAACATGTCACTCCTCTAAAGAGGACTCCATGTGCGAGCCGACGTTTTTCGGCATGGCAGTCTCCTCGACAGCACGGGGGATTGCTTGCCCAAGGGTATGCTTCGCAATGACAACCAAATTTAGAATTGCTGAATCACCTTATTCAGCCAAGGCCTTTTTAAGGGCAACTCCCAGCCGGCGGATGCCTTCGACAATTGTTTCTGGCGGAGCGTAGGAGAAATTTAGCCTCATGGCGTGATGCCCGCCATCAGCATTGGGGTAAAAATTGATTCCAGGCACGTAAGCGACTTTCTCTTTCAATGTCCGTTTTCTTAGGAACTCCTCTGTATCTATGGAATCTGGCACACGGGCCCACAAGAACAGCCCGCCCTCTGGGCGAGTCCAGCTACAGCTTTCGGGCCAGAACTCCGCCAATGAGTCGAGCATAGTATCCCGGCGCTCTTTATAAATTTTGCACAGCTGTTGGATATGGGGTTTGAGCAGCCCGCGCTGACAAATATCGTTAGTCACATACTGGGCTAAAGTGCCTGTGTGTAAATCACAGCCCTGTTTGGCCTGCACGAAACGCAGCATGAGTGCTTCCGGGCAAACGATCCAACCTATACGCAACCCGGGCGCCAGGGTTTTGGAAAAGGTTCCTAGGTAGATGGTGCGTTCGGGAATCAGGGTAGCAATGGGAGGGATGTCCTCTCCCTCATACCGCAACTGGCCGTAGGGGTCATCCTCAACGACGGGGAGGTCAAGCCTTGTGGCAATCTCGGCTAATTTTTCGCGCCGCTCCCATGATAGGGTTGTGCCAGCCGGATTGTGGAAATTTGGAAGCACGTAGATGAAAGCCGGCGGCTTTCCGCTATCTTCTAGGGCTTGCTCATAAGCTTGCTCAACTTCATCCACGATCATACCGTTGTTGTCAAGGGGGATGGTGTGGTAACGCGCCTGGTAAGCGTTCCAAGCCTGGATTGCGCCCAAGTAGGTTGGTTCTCCAGTAAGCGTGTACTGACCAGGGTCAAGGAAGACTTTACCAAGTAAATCCAGCGCTTGCTGGGAACCATTGGTCAGGAGTACATTTTCTGGCTTTGATGGTATGCCGTACTTATGCATTTGGGTGGCCAAAAATTCCTTGAGGGGGGTATATCCTTCTGTTGCGCCATATTGAAGAGCTTCTTCGCCGTCCTCCCGGAGGATGTGGCGGCAGGCTTCCTCCACCTCGCGCAGGGGGAATAACTCTGGCGCGGGGAGGCCGCCGGCAAACGAGATGATGTCAGGTATCTGAGTCATCTTGAGCAATTCGCGGATGGCGGAACTTTTCATCCCTTGTGTCCGAGCAGCCAGATGGGATTCCCAGTCTATGGTTGGGAAGTCGCGCTCTAGGTCGAGATTCATGTTAATTTGCCTCCGGTAAAGATAGGGTTAGTAATATCTTCTCAATATTTTGGTACAAGACTTCCGAAGTCTTGTACCTCTTCAAAAATGCAAAAAGCCCATTTCTTTCCTGTGTGGCCTTGAAATGGGCTTGTCTTGCGGTATGGTGCTCTTGCAGCACCACACTAATTGTAAAGGATAAAGCTAGCAACAGGTAACCTGCCAGGGATAACGGTGCGGCAATATTTTGAGAAATAAGCATTTGGGATATCATCAGCAGGCATTACCAAGTCAACCGTATGAGTTAACCTTACATCGCCATAGGATTCTAGCACACATACACAAAAATATGCAATGGATAGTTTTCCCAAAAACAGAGCCATTTGTAATGGCGAGACTAGCGCAAAAAAACACTGACGCTTTCGATGTGGTAGGTTTGAGGGAACATATCAAAGGGGGTGACTTGTTTTAGGCTGTATCCGCCTTTGGTAAGGCGGAGCGCGTCTCGGGCCAGAGTGGAGGGGTCGCAGGAGATGTAGGCTACTGTCTGCGGCTTCAGTTTTAGGATTCCGTCCAGGGTTTGTTTATCTAGCCCCACGCGGGGGGGATCAACAAGTATCACATCGGGAGAGTCTTCCAGGTGGGGCAACACATCCCCCGCCGGGGCCTCGTAAAAATCCACGTTAGGGAAATCTGCCAAATTGTACATGAAATCTTCGGCTGCAATTGGGGAGGTTTCGATCCCGATTAGCTTTTCCACACGGGGGGCGAGGAACACGCTGAATAATCCCCCGCCGCAATAAACGTCTGCCAGGGTTGTGGTCTCGGAGAGGGGCAGAGTTTCCAGGAGGTGGGCAATCATGTTCTCGGCTTGGGAGGTATTGACCTGGAAGAAGGCTCCCGCAGAAACGACAAAGGGGAAACCTCCTACCTCGAGGATCGTGAACTCATCTCCCGAGAGTACGATTTGCCCGCCCGGCCCCTGGTGGACAGCCGAGAGGGGAATATCAACATTGAACTCAAAGGGATGCGGGTCGCTGCTTTCTAGGATGAGGAGGGCGTCCTCGTCTCCTTCTCCGGAGCGCAGACTTACTTTCTCTAAGCCGGGGATGAAATTGAATTCCAAGAGGGGCCATAGTGCGTTGATAAGCTCGTCGGGGAGGTGGCATTCTTGGATGGGAACCACGCGCTTGGAGCGGGGAGCCAGGAAGCCCAGCTTGCCCCCTGGGGAGAGGTGGAACTGAACGTGGTTGCGGTAATTCCACTGCGAGGGGGAGGGAACTACATCCCGCACGGGGGGACCCGCGAATTTGCCAATGCGTTCTAGCTGGTCGCGCAGAATAGCTTTTTTGGCCTTGAGCTGCTCCGGGTAGGGGATATGTTGATAATGACAGCCGCCGCATTCCATGAAGTGGGGGCATTGGGGCGCGATACGCCCTGGGGCGGGTTCTAACACCTCGAGCAGTTCGGCGCGGGCGTAACGCTGCTTATCTTCCGTCAGGCGGATGCGTACTTTCTCTCCTGGCAAGGCGTAGGGGATGAAGACTACGCGCTCGTCTGGGAGCCGGGCCATGACTTCTCCGCCGTAGGTGAATTTTGTGGGGGTGACTTCAAAAGTTTGTTTCATAAAACTCGTGTTGCGTGGTGCGTGAGGAGTGAAACGTGATGAGTGAGGAGTGAAACGTGATGAGTGATGCGTGGTGCGTGTTGAGTCGCTTTGCCTCTGTTGGAGATTGGCGGGGGCGCAAATGGCTGGGGGCGGCTGGGTGCAGCCGATGGCAAAACCTCGCCCCGGCGTAGACCACCCCCCAGGGTTTTTCCCCGCTCAGGCGTGGCGCTGCGCTACCCTCTCTGTCCCTCCCCCCCCCGCGTGGCGCCATCTCCAAAAAAATCCACGGGTTTTGAATAGGCAGCATTGAAGGATATGCAAGAAATAAAAAAGCCCGGCAAATAGCGCCGAGCTTTTTTATTTCTCGCCAGTGAATTTAGTGCTGCAAGATCTGCGAGAGGAATAGTTTGGTGCGATCTTCCTGAGGGTTGTGGAAGATGTCGTGGGGCGTTCCACTCTCTACGATCAAGCCTTCATCGAAGAAGTACATGCGATCTGCTACGGCGCGGGCAAAGCCCATCTCGTGGGTCACGACGAGCATGGTCATGCCGCTCTGGGCAAGCTCAACCATCACGTCTAATACTTCTTTGATCATCTCGGGATCAAGAGCGGAGGTCGGTTCGTCGAAGAGCATTATTTGAGGCTGCATGGCTAGGGCGCGGGCAATGGCAACGCGCTGCTGCTGGCCGCCGGAAAGATTGCCGGGGAATTTCTGGGCCTGTTCGGGGATGCCGACACGCTCCAGGAGTTCCATGGCTACTTTTTCGGCTTTGTCTTTGGGCCACTTGCGGACCCAAATTGGAGCCAGGGTGATGTTTTTCAGCACTGAGAGATGCGGGAATAAATTGAATTGCTGGAAAACCATCCCCGTCTCGGTGCGAATTTTTTCGATGTTACGGACATCATGCGATAGCTCGATGCCATCGACAATGATATCCCCCTCCTGGTGCTCTTCTAAGCGGTTGAGTGTGCGTATAAAGGTGGATTTTCCAGATCCCGAAGGGCCGAATATCACGATCACTTCACCTTTATGTACATCCATATCAATGCCGCGCAAGGCGTGAAAATCTCCAAACCATTTATGGACACCTTTGCAAGAAATAATCACTTCGTTGGTTGTTGTTTCAGTCATGGTTCAATCTCCTACAAACGCGAGCTAACGCCCATGGCGGCTTCCAAGCGCCGGCTGGCGAGAGACATTAGGTAGCAAAAAATCCAATAAACGACCGCGATGAATAAATACACCTCAACTTGCAATTGCATGAATTCGGGGTCAGAATTGATGATTGAGCGGCCAATGCCCAAGAAATCGTTGATACCCACAATGACAACTAGAGTTGTGTCTTTGAATAGGCTGATGAATTGTCCAACGATAGCGGGTAGCACAGCTCGGAGAGCTTGGGGCATGGTGATAAAAAGCATAGTTTGGAAATTACTCATCCCAACCGCTTTGGCTGCTTCGATCTGACCGTGGGGGACAGCCTGCAACCCTCCCCGCACGTTCTCGGCAGAGTAAGCCGCGCTAAAGAAAGTAACGGCCATGAGAGAGCGCACTAGGCGGTCAATGCGGGATTCGGATGGCAGAAATAACGCCAAAATAATGGAGAACATAAAAAGAATCGTGATCAAGGGAACGCCGCGAATCGCTTCGATGAAGATGGTCGAGAAAGCGCTGACCACGGGGAGTGATGAGCGTCTCCCCAGGGCTAGGGCAATCCCGATGGGGAAGGAGAGTACAATCCCCCCGGCGGCGAGCAAAAAGGTCACCAATAACCCTCCCCACAGAGTTGTCCCCACGGCAGGAAGGGTGCTGCTGTTCTCAAATCCAGAGAGAAATAGGATGGCTAAAATAGGAGTAATTGACCAACCAATGACAATATGGCCACCCTTTAGATATTGAATGCGCCCGATCCAATAGCCAACTAATATCAAGAGCACATTTGCGCCTAAATAGAGCCGCATACCCAAATCAAGCTCTGGGTGCTGCACGGGCAAAAGGGCAAAGACCCCAAAAACTATGCTGAAAGCAATGGAGATGGAGCGCAACAATCCGCCCCATTTGCCCCAACTGGCGCCCAACATAAAGATAATGAGCGACAAGCCTATGCCAACGCGCCAAATCTCATCCCGAGGGTACTGGCCTACGGTATACAGCAACGGGAATTGAGTCACCACGCGCCAATCAGCGCCAACAAACATCCACCGAATTGAACTGAACAGAATGAAGACTGTAATAGGGAGCAAGACAATCGTCAATAGAGTATTACCCCAACTACTAAAGAGATTATCCCGTATCCATTTGAGAAGCCCGGGCGGTTGAGGCGGGCGTTTTGTTTCTTGAACAACTTCTGTGGCAGCCATGATCACCTCATCACGAATTGAATACGCCGATTATAAAGATTGAGAACAAAAGAGGTTAGAAGGCTCATTGTGAGATACGTCACCATAACCAGAGCGAATACGGGCACAGCTCGTCCAGCCTGATTAATGGTAATCTTGCCAACACTAAAGACCTCTTGGAAGCCAACGGCCAAAGCTAGACTAGAGTTTTTTGTCAGGTTAAGGTATTGGCTGATCATTGGGGGAATTATAACTCTCAGAGCCTGTGGCATAACGACCAAACTTAGTACTTGACCGGTAGAGAGACCAACAGCACGGGCAGCTTCAACTTGACCACGGTCAACGGCCTGAATGCCCGCCCGCACGACCTCGGCGATGAATGCGGCGGTGTACATGGTCAGGCCCACAAATAGGGCCGCAAATTCTGGCGTGAAGCGCAGCCCTCCTCGGAAGTTAAAACCTTCTAAGATAGGAACATCCAGCCACAATGGGCTTCCAGTGCAGAGAAACCAGCCTATCAACGGGAAGATCATTACTATGCCCAGGCTGATTCTGGAATAGTGCGTCTCTTTACCTGCGATCTCACGCCGACGGCGCAAAATAACATATACAATAATGGCTAGTAAAATGCCAATTCCTATTGAAATCACAAATGGCTGGCTTGTCTCAGTCAGGCGCGGCCATGTGATATAAAAACCGCGCAAGTTAACATAAACGGGGCCCGGCCAAGCGATACTCTCTTGCACTTTAGGGAGTTTGGCGAATACTGTGAAATACCAAATAAATAACAAAACCAAAAGAGGAATATTGCGATGAAATTCAATATATGCCAATGCTATCCGGCTAAGCAGCCAGTTAGTAGAAAGACGAGCCAATGCTAATAGAGTGCCTAAAATAGTAGCGCCTATAACCCCAAAGACAGATACACGCAAGGTGTTCACCAGGCCAACCAAAAAAGCTCGTCCAAATGACATAGATGGGTCATAATCAATGGGTGGATTACTAATAGGGAATCCCGCGGCTTCCTTCAAAAAGCCAAGAGTCAGTGTCATACCACGGGCCTCAGCGGCTTTTAGAAAATTCATGATTGCCCAAATGACGGCTCCAATGATTAGAACAGCAGAAACAACTTGAGCAATGATCTGTAGCACGCGCTCATCGCGGTAGAAAGGAATATCTGATTTATGCTGAATAGAAGATTGATTAGTTGTCATAGCACTCTTCTTCTTTTATAAAAGGATGCGGCCACCACAGCGGAACAATGCCGAAGCAGTCGCATCCTTTGCTAATTTGTTATCTCATACTTTATTTGACTGGCGGGGCATAGATCAAGCCGCCATTGCTCCATAGATCGTTGGGCCCGCGAGGCAAGGTAAAGGCAATGCCCTCAGGTCCCATGTAGCGGTTATAGATCTCGCCATAGTTACCTACAGCAGAAATAGCTTGGGCCAAAGCG
Organism: Chloroflexota bacterium; assembly: GCA_030666985.1. GTDB lineage: Bacteria > Chloroflexota > Anaerolineae > Anaerolineales > UBA11858 > B10-G9. Next base: position 10,835 of record DAOUWT010000009.1, on the reverse strand, counting down.
GTAGCATCAAGACCAAGGTCAGTGTAACCCCAGTCACCCTCTTGCCCTAGCAAGCGCAAGGTGTTGATGTTTTCGCTGCTCTTCATCTCTTCGACATTGGCTTGGGTAACGCCCAACTCTTCAGCGTTTACCAGGCCGTACATGACCATCTTGACAATATCAAACCAAACATCATCACCATGCGGTACAGCAGGGGTGAGAGGTTCTTTTGAAATGGTGATATCAAGAATGATATGATCATCAGGAGCGGCAAAACCACTGCGCACAGAAGCTAATTGGGACTTGTCACTGGTGGTAATATCGCAGCGGCCTTCCTCATAAGCACTATAAACAGCAGCTGTCTCTTCAAAAGATACGGCTTCATAAGTCATTCCATTCTGGCGGAAGAAATCAGCTAAGTTCTGCTCGGTGGTGGTGCCGGTGGTCACGCATACGGTCGCGCCATCGAATTCATCAGTGGAGGTAATACCACTGGCTTTACTGATCATGAATCCCTGACCATCGTAGAACATAACAGTGGTAAAGTTGCCCCACTGAGAGTCACGACTGGCAGTCCAAGTAACGTTTCGGGATAGCAAATCAACTTCGGCGGTCTGTAGGGAAGGACCACGATCAGCCGCGGTGAGGGGAACAACCTCAATAGCGTTGGGGTCACCAAAAACCGCAGCCGCAACTGCACGGCAAAGATCAATATCAAAGCCAATGTTGTTGCCATCGGCGTCCAGATAACCAAAACCGGTCAAGTCAGTTCGGCCACCGCAGACAACTTTGCCACGAGCTAACACGCGGTCAAAAATCTCGGTTTCAACTGCCGCGGCGGGAACTTCTTTTTCTACAATAACGGTCTCAACTACAGTGACAGTCTCTACGCCGCCACAAGCTGCCATTATCACAGATAAAACAATTAATACTGCAATAACGGGTAAAGTTTTACGAAACATGTTTCTCTCCTTATAAATATTGTTAAAACGTGAATTATCCTTAATAGAAAATACACCTGCATTATTTAGAGTCTTTTGCACCTCCTTATGAAGTTATTCAAATCGGGTTAAAACTATAATTTCCCCCTAAACAGTTTATTTTCATAAAACCATTGCTAGAATAGTTCAATAATTATAATTGAAATTAGATGAAAGCACAAGTCACTTTTATTGCAAAATAATTCTTATTTCCAAAACCATAGAAAACCCCCCCTCTTTCTCACAAATTGCTCCGCGCTTCCGTTTAGGGATCAGAAACTATCGAAATGCCCCCATCCTCACCACACTTTCTTCCAGACGTGCTTCCTCGGCGGCAAAAGCCATCAGGTGGCTCTCCAAGGCTTGGCGTGCGGTGGAGAGGGCGGCGGCATCGTCACCGGCAGAGAGACTCTTCACAAAAGCGGCCGTAAATTTATCATCCCCGCCGCCGTGCCCTGAATTTGCGTCTGATGTGTCGTAGCGTTTCTTCTCGCCGCTGCGGTGAAAGCCGACCTCAATCCACGAGCCGCCAAAACCAAAAACAGCCTGGAGTTCAGCCCGCGTCCCCTGGATGCGTGTGAAGCGCCCCTCCACGTGGGAGTGCCCGTGCATGGTCAGCGTGACCGACAGGCCAGCCTCGAACTGCATGGCAACCACCTGGTGGTCAACGACATCGTTATCGCAGTGATAAACGCAGCGCCCATAGGGACCTTCCCGCAGGGCTGCGCGGACGTTCCCTGGGGTGGGATCGTGGGCTACCACCGAGCAGGGCCACCCCCGATAGTCGCTCACTTGGCGGACATCGGGCAACACCTTCCCCAGGGCTTTCACCAGCCCCGGCGCACGCTCTTGGGCCTGGGCCATCCACCTGGGCAGGCCCTTCGCTCCCTCGGCAAAATTGCGCCACAGGGGGAGTAAATCTTCGTAGATGAAGGGGGCGTAGTAGGGACAGGTATCCCTCACGGGGCAGCCATCCAGGCAGTGGTGGGGCGCACCCTCGGGAGCGTTCTCGGGGCGGTAATGGCGCAATCCCCCCACGCTGCTGAGACGCTCACAATGGCCATCCAGCAGCCATACCAGAATATCAAGGTCGTGGCAGCATTTTGCCAAAATCATGGGTGCGCTGTCCGATTCCCGGCGCCAGTTGCCGCGCACAAAGCTGTGAGCCATGTGCCACCAGGAGACGTTTTCCCGGTGCGAGACGGTGACAACATCTCCCAAATCACCTGCCTGGATTATCTCCCGCATGGTCTGAAAGTGGCGCGTGTAACGCAAGACATGGGAGATGTGAAGCTGCTGCCCGGTCTCCTCGGCGGTGGCTACCAGTTGGCGGCATTCTCCGGCGGTGGTGGCCATGGGTTTCTCGAGTAGAACGTTGTAGCCTGCGTGCAAGGCTGCCAACGCGGGGGCGGTATGCTGCTGGTCTTGGGTGCAAACCAGGGCCGCTTGCCCTAAGCGAGGGTGCTCCAGCAAGGGATCCCAACTTGGATATTGGTTTTGGGCCGGAATTTTGTGCTGGGATGCAAAACGCGCCCGCCGCTCTTCGTTTGGTTCTGCGACGGCTACAAATTGAATTTGCTCGGGGTGCTTTAGGGCATAGGCGCCGTATACATCACTTCCCCGCTGGCCTGCTCCAACTAGAATGGCTTGAATGGGTTCATTCATTTTGGAATCCTTTTTTTACCACCAAGGCTCGAAGACTCTAATCCTTTTGTTTTTCTTTGTTTTTCTTCGTGCCTTCGAGTCTTTGTGGTGAATCTTGTGTTTTTGTGCGAAACCTGACAGGTCTTAAAGACCAGGTTTGAAATTAAGAAAGTAGTCCTTCCCACTCCTCCATCAAGGCATCCAATTCATCCTCGGCGGCGGCGTAAACTTGCCCCATGATGCGCACCTTTCCGGGATCGTCCGGGGGATGCGCCAGTTTCGCGCCCAATTTCATCAAGCGTTCCTCCAACTCCATGATCTGCTCTTCCACTTCTTTCAGGCGGGCTTCCCGATGCCTTTCTTTGGATTTAGTACGGTTTTTGGTGATTCTTCGAGAGCGAAAAGCAATCGCCTTCTCTTCCTTGGAACTTTCCTCAGCCTCACTCGCGCGGGCATCCTCCTCTCGCTGAGACTGGTACTCCTGGTAAGAACCATTGAAGACCTGCAAGCCCGCCTCATCAATATCTATCTCCCAAATTTGTGTTCCTAAAGCATTGATCAAATAGCGGTCGTGCGAGACGAGCAAAATAGTCCCTTTATAATCTGCTAAAACGGCCTGCAGCGTCTCCTGGGAGGGAATGTCAAGGTGGTTGGTCGGCTCGTCCAGGAGCAGCAAATTCGCATCCCCCAGGGCCAATTTCGCCAACGCCAGGCGTCCCCGCTCCCCCCCGGATAGCACGCTCACCTTCTTGAAAACCTCATCTCCCCTGAAAAGATATTGCGCCAAATAACTCCTGGCTTCTCCTTCCAGGAACTTAGGAGACATCTCCCACAGCTCTTCTAGTACCGTGTTCTCAGGATTGAGACCCTCATGGGCCTGGGCAAAATACCCCACATCTAAATTTGCGCCTAAGTTCACTTCCCCTTTCCAGGGAATAAGTTGTCCCAAAATAGTTTTCAGGAAAGTGGTTTTTCCGGCCCCGTTTGGGCCAATCAGGGCGGCACATTCCTGCCGGTGAAGGACAATGTCGGGGGCAGAGAACAAAGGCCAATCGGAATCTTGGTAGCCGATTTCTAAGTCTTTGGTGCGCAAAACCAGGTTCCCTCCCCGCTGCCGCGTCCGCAGATTCAAAGCCAGGGGCGGAGAACGCTTGATGGGGCTTTTGAGAGCCTTGATGCGTTGGTGCGCTTCCTGGACATCCATGACGCTGGTAGAGGTTCGCACATCCCGGCTGATCTCGGCCCAGGTTTTGCCCTGCAGGGCTTGCAAGCCCAATTGCTCGATGGCCTGAACCCGGCGGCTAAGGAGGCGCAACTTGCCTCGTGCCTGCGATGTGCGCTGCCCGGCGATGTTGCGCTTAACGTAATCCAACTCGTTTTCCAAACGCGCTTTTTCAGACTCGAACATCTCTTGGCGGCGTTCCCAACGTTCTTGTCGCTGCTCCAGGTAATCGCTGTAGTTTCCCCGGTAGGTTTCGAATCCTGCCCGGCTCATCTCCCAGATATGGTCGCAAACCTGATCGATGAAATACCGGTCATGGGAAACTATCAGGGCTGCTCCCGGATAATTTTTCAGATAGCCCTCGAGCCACTCCACAGCCTGAATATCCAGGTGGTTGGTGGGTTCGTCCAGCACCAGGAAATCCGGCCCTGAGAGCAGCAAACGCGCCAAAAAAGCTCGCGTGCGCTCTCCCCCGGAGAGTTTGGTCAGGGGCATTTCATAATCCATTTCGCTGAACCCAAGCCCGCCCAACACCTGCTGGATGCGGGTTTCGTAGGTATACCCGCCCTGCCGCTCGAATTCAGCTTGTAAATTCCCATAGCGGGCAAACTCATCCTCATTGATTTCACCCGCTTGGCTCATCAAATCCTCGAGCCGTCTAAGCTCTTGTTCTTGACCCCGCAATTTATCAAAAGCCGTCAAGATTTCTTCCCACAGTGTGCGTTCCGAGGCCAATTCAGCCTCCTGGGGGAGATAGCCAATGGTCAAGCCTTTGGCGCTTTGAATCTTCCCCTCGGAAGAGGATTCTTCACTGGCAAGAACACGTAATAGGGTAGTCTTTCCAATCCCATTTACCCCAACGAGGGCAATCCTGCCGTTAGGGGGAATAGATAAAGATAAGCCGAGAAAAATATCCAAGGCGCCGTAAGATTTAGAGAGGTTGTAAGTGGTGATAAGTGACATAGTAAAGTGAAACGTGAGGAGTAAAACGTGAGGCGTGAGGAGTAAAACGTGAGGCGTGAGGCGTGTTGCGTGAGGGAGCGAAACCGCTCCTTTTGGCACGAGAGTTGCAGCGTGGTCATTCAGGCCCCGGGGATTTTTGGGGGGACGGAGGGGTGGGGCGTGAGAGCAAACCCCAAGCGTGGCACCCTCCCTCAAGCGTGGAAAAACCCTGGGGGGTGGCATCTCCGCCGGGGCGAGGCTTACCCAATCCCCAGCCGCTTGCGCTCCCACCAATATCCAACAGTGTCTGAATTCACCTTTAGGGTCTAGTCCCAAGCGTGATATAATCCCGATATTAAGACTCCCAGGCCGGAGACATTATATACTGCATTTCACTTTCTGGCAGGGTGAAAACTGCCATTATCGAATTACCCGTAAACTTACCAATACCCAATAGACACCATGCCCAATCCTCCCTCCCCCACCAACAACCCACAAAAGTGGTTCACCTCCCTCCTATGGGTTGCCTTCCTCCTTTCGGCGACCATTACCGCATATTTGGCATTTAACACCGGGGGGGATGTCGCCACTGCCCAGCGGGACATCAACACTCTAACCCCCTCCCCGACCCTTCCCCCTACGCCGGTGATCGAGATCCTGCCAGATGACATCCCCCTCCAAATGAACACCAACCGGCCCGGTCCCCAAGAATGGGATAAAGAAGAACCCATTGTCGTCCTCCTCATTGGGTTGGATCCCCGAAAATGGAAAGGAGAGACCTGGCCGGGACTTGCAGATACCATCATCCTGGCCACCCTTGACCCCGAAAATCACAGCGCGGGGCTTCTCTCCATCCCCCGCGACCTTTGGATAGGGATTCCCGTTCCCGAGTACTCCCCTTGCAAGATCAACCAGGCCTACATGATAGGGGAAGGAACCTCATACCCCGGCGGAGGCCCCGGCTTGCTCATGGACAGCCTGGAAGAATTCCTGGGCACAGAAATTGATTATTACGCCTCAGTGGATTTCATGGCTTTCATTGCCCTGGTAGACGCTGTTGGGGGAGTAGAAGTAGAAGTCAAAGAAACTCTCCTTATTGGCCCCCATTCGGTCGTAGACAATGGGGTTAAGAAAGTAGAACCCGGCCTTCAGGTCTTGTCCGGTGGTTCAGCCCTGGGATATGTCCGCACCCGAGACACACCAGATGGGGATTTTGGGCGTGCCGAACGCCAACAACAAGTTCTCATGTCCCTCCGGGAACGCCTCATCAGCTTTGACATGCTTCCCCAATTGATCAGACAATTCCCCAGCCTCTACCGAGAGTTTTCTGATGGCATAAAAACCAACTTAACCTTTGCGCAACTCATCACCCTCGGATGGGAGAGTAAGAACATCCCCTCTGAAAACATTCACCACACCGTGATCCGTGAACCCCTGGTAGAAATAGGGACAAGCCCCCTGGGCCTCTGGATACTCATCCCCGAACCGGCCCAAATTCGCGCCGCCTGGGATAATATTCTCAATCCCTCCACGGGGGAGCTAGCTCCCCAGGCCACCCAAGACGCCCCCCTCGAAGAGCTTGTCGAAGAGGAAAACGCTCAAGTCGCGGTACAGAACGCCACAAACCACCCCGGCCTGGCTGGGAACGCGGCAGACTTTTTGAAAACAAAAGGGATTAACGTAGCCGAAGTCGGAAATGCCGAGCAATATTCAGAGCAAACCTTCATTTATGACTATAGCGGCAAGCCATACACCGTCCAATACCTGCTAGGGATCATGGAACTGGACGAAAGCCATCTCTACTACCGCTTTGATCCCGAAGCCGCTCAGGACATTCTCATCATCCTTGGAGAAGATTGGGCGGACGAAAATCCGATTCCGTGAAACGTGAAGACGTGATGCGTGTTGCGTGTTGCGTGTGAAGTAATCGTTCAGGCCCGGTGGATTTTTGGGGGGACGGGGGGGGGACGTGAGAGCAAGCCCCAAGCGTGGCACCACGCATAAGCGGGGAAACACCCTGGGGGGTGCGAAGCGGGGGGGGCGAGGACTCACCTACCCCCCAGCCGTTTACGCTCCCACCAAGCTCCAGCGTTGCAAGCTCGAGGGGGAACGCCAGTTCCCCCGGATTTAGCCTACGAGATAGCGAAGGTTTGCAACCGAGCGCAGTCGGGAAGTTTTAATGGAAAATTTATCAGGTTCTGTAGAGCGTGTCACCTACTATAACGCTGAAAACGGGTATAGCGTCATTCGCCTGCGTCCCAAGGAGAGGAATATTCCCGGACGCAACCACGACGGTCTTGTGACCCTGGTCGGCAACCTTCCCGCGCTCTCCCCGGGGGAGCACCTGAAACTGCGCGGAAAGTGGACAAAACACCCCAAGCACGGCCTGCAATTCCAGGTTGAGCATTGTCAGCAAACTGCCCCAGCCACCCTCACCGGCATTAGGCGTTATCTTGGGTCGGGCCTCATCAAGGGCATAGGCCCCAAACTAGCCGAATCCATAGTGGAGCGTTTCGGAAAAGAGACCCTGGAAATCATCTCCGAGCATCCCGAACGCTTATCTGAGGTCGAGAAAATTGGCTCCAAACGCACCACTCAAATTGCTCAAGCCTGGGAAGACCAAAAGCACATCAAAGAAATCATGCTCTTCTTGCACAGCCACGGCGTGAGCACCAATTTGGCTACCAAAATCTACAAGACCTACCAGGATGAGTCCCTCCAAATAGTTCAGGATAACCCCTACCAGTTGGCTCGCGACATCTATGGCGTAGGCTTCAAAACGGCCGATAAACTAGCCCAAAACCTGGGCCTGGAGGCCGACCACCCCTCTCGCTTGGAGGCCGGTCTCGTTTACGCTCTTAGCGAGCAAACCAACGACGGCCACGTTTACTTTCCCGAAGAAGAATTAATCCAAAAAGCTAGTCATCTTCTTGAGATACCGGTGGGGGATTTAAAACCCGCCCTGGAGCGTTTGTTGGCGGACGAGCAGGTGGTCGCCGACATGTTGCCGCTCTCCCCGCCCCCCGGCGAAAAACCAGGCCCCAGGGCGGTGCGCGAGTCCCCCGGGGCTTACCTCTCCCCGGCCGTTTACCTCCCCCCCTTTTATTACAGCGAGATTGGCGTTTCCCGGAGGCTCAAGTCCCTGCTGGCAGCCGAGCCGCTAGCCCGCCAGGGTGTCACCTCCCCCGGACTTGATCCCACACTTTCTGCCGAACAGCGGCAAGCGGTTGAAACATCATTGTCACATCCCGTCAGCGTCCTGACGGGCGGCCCGGGGACGGGAAAGACGACCGCCGTGCGCTCCCTCATTTCGGCCCTGGAAGAAGCGGGGAAAAAATATGCCCTCGCCTCCCCCACGGGACGGGCTGCCAAACGCCTCTCCCAAGCCACCGACCGCCCGGCCAGCACCATCCACCGCTTGTTGGGTTTCTCTCCCCTCAAGGGATTTACGCACAATCACAAAAATCCCCTGATGATTGATTTTTTGGTAGTGGATGAAGCCTCGATGCTGGATGTGATTTTGGGGAATCATCTCTTGAAGGCTCTTCAGCCGGGGGCGCACCTCCTGCTGGTGGGGGATGTAGACCAACTGCCCTCGGTGGGGGCGGGGGACGTGCTGCGGGACGTGATTGCCAGCGGGAGGGTTCCAATTACTCGCCTGAGCACCATCTTCCGCCAAGAGAGCGATTCGCACATTATCTCGAACGCGCACCGCATGAACCAGGGGCAGATGCCATTTTTCCCTAAGCAAAGCGGGGATTTTTTCCTCTTCCCCGCCCAGGATGCCGAGAGCGCGGGGGATTGGGTGGTGGATGTGACCTGCAACCGCATCCCGCAGAAATTTGGGCTTCATCCCCGTGATATTCAGGTTCTTTCGCCCCTGTACCGGGGAGCGGCTGGGGTACACGCCCTCAACGCCCGGCTCCAGGCCACGCTTAATCCTCCCCGCCCCAATAAGCCTGAAGAATCTCTTTATGGGCAAATTTTCCGCGCGGGTGATAAGGTCATGCAAATCAAGAACGATTACGACAAATTGGTTTATAATGGGGATATTGGTTACATTGCCAGCATGGACGCGGTTGAGAAAACCCTTGTGGTCAATTTCGAGGGGAGGCCGGTTCAATATGACTGGGTCGAGTGTGAGCAATTAGTTCACGCCTACGCGGTTTCGGTTCACAAGGCGCAAGGCTCCGAGTTCCCGGCCGTGGTCATCCCGGTCATCACCCAGCACTACATGATGCTGCAGCGGAATTTGTTATACACGGCTATAACGCGAGCTCAAAAATTATGTGTCCTGGCAGGTAATAGAAGAGCCATTGCCATTGCGGTCCACAACAACAAGGTAGCGGAACGTTACACAGCTTTGGATTGGCGTTTGACACTTTGAGCAAAAAAGGCTTATAATGAGTGGTGCGTGATGCGTGTTGCGTGTTGCGTGAGATCACGTTTCACGTCTTCACGTTTCACACCTTCACGTTTTCCTAGACCTCAAAAATTTATTGTAAAGAAAAAGGATACAACTATGAACCCACAAACTTTCCATCTCACCGTAAGTAAAGGTCCTCATCTTGGAAAAACGTTTGAGCTGGCCAAAGAGAAGGTGACCATAGGACGGGATGCAGCTTTGGATGTCACTTTCGATATTGCGGAGGTTTCTCGCTCGCACGCTGTCATCACACGTCATGGAGATGATTATTTTCTCCAAGACCTTGGTTCCACGAACGGGACTTATGTGAACGAAAAGAAAATCACGGGGCAACACCGCCTGCGATCTGGCGATACTATCATGTTGAGCGATGCGGTTTTCATGCAATTTGCGCTTCAATATGACTCAGAGGCTACCATGGTGTCGGCTCCTGCTTTCTTGAAGCAAGAACGGGGAACAGTAGTAGCTGCGCCTTCTGTGCCTAGGCCTGTTCGCCCGCCCGTTCGCCCTTCTGCACCCCAACCCATTCGACCTTCTGCTCCCCCACAACAATACGCTGGGAGAGTCCCCGCTGGCCCTGCTATGGCGCCTGTACTCCCGGAGATGGAGGAAGAAAAGAAGAAAACCTGGCTCTGGGCCGGGTTAGGCTGCCTGGCAGTGGTGATTTTCTTGCTCGTTGTCGGGCTGATTCTCTTTGATTACTTGAATTTCTATTGCACTCCCCCATTTGATAAATTGCTCAGTTTCCTGTATACTTGTCCGTAGCTCCCTAAATTACTTTTGCTGATAAGCGTTCACCTCTCATGTAGAGCGATTTGGTAAATCGCTGTCGAAATGCCATTTCGACCTACATTTCATTGGGGAAGAGTGAATGATTACATTTTTTATGAGGATAAAAACATGTCAACTAGTACTGTTTTGATTCCAAATGTACAACTAACTCTCGATCAATTGATAGTCGCTGTTCGCCAATTAGGGCCAGATGCACGCTCTAAAATAGCGCAAACATTACTGACAGACGATATGGATGAACGATTCGCGCAATTAATTAAGCGGCTGGCAAACAAACGGCCTGCTGCTGATATTAGCGATAAAGAAATTAATGAAGCAGTTTATGCCGTTCGTGGATAAAGATTTTAATTTCGTAACTACTCAAGTGTCATTTCAAACGAAGTGAGAAATCTTGCATTCGCTAGCAAAGATTTCTCCTCGTTCCTCGTCGAAATGACAATGGGGGAACTGAATATGGTGTGCAACTTTGGGGCGTTCAATCACTACTCAATGCTATTGGACATGATTGACCTTTTCAAGTGTCACCTTAAAACTCTTTGGGGATTTTTATTTCTTGTTCTTCTAACAAAACAGACCTCCGAGGTTTTTGTAGTACAAACCTCGGAGGTCTATGTCCCTCCAAAACTTTTTGCATGAAAGAAACCTACCAACTCACCCCCACCAAATTCACCTCCGTTCGGTTTGGAAGATGGCTCGGTTCCTCACCACAGGCTCTTCACTATCCCTGTTTGACGTCAAATGCAATTGCCCCGCTGCCCCGCGTGGGAGCACTCAAAGGTTGTTGGAAACCTCTGCCCCCACCCGACCTCCCCCAAATGCGACGAGAAGATGTCGAATTTAGGGGAGGGGC
>DAOUWT010000267.1 GCA_030666985.1 Chloroflexota bacterium | reverse complement strand
TGCACAACCCCCACCCCCACACAGGAGCCGCCAACCCCCGTCCCCTCTCCCACCCCGGAGTTGGTCACGGAGCCGCGCGTCGTTATCAGCGAGGTCATGGCTGGCGCAGAAGGAAATAACAACTACGATTTCATTGAACTCTACAACACCAGCGCGGCCACTCCCATTGACCTGGAGGGCTGGACGCTGTGGTATCAGTTGGCGGAAGGTGAAGATGAGATCATCCTCCACCGCTGGACAGAGTCCGCCGTAGTTCCTCCCCATGGGCATTATCTCTTGGGCCGCGCCGGGGAGGATTTTGGTGTTACGGTAGACCTTGCCTTCGAGGTCTCACTCGCCACCAGCCGGGGCAGTTTGCTGCTCCGCATGGACGACGACGCCCCCTCCGACAGCCTGGCCTGGGGGGATGCTGCCCAGCAACATGGGGAAGGAGACCCAGCCTCAGCCATGGAACGCGGCCTATCCCTGGAGCGCAAACCCGGCGGAGAGGCTGGCAACGGGGTAGACAGCGGGGACAACGGCCAAGATTTTGCCTTGAACTCTTCCCCCAACCCCCAAGGCGTGGCTAGCGCGGTCACTCCTTTTCAAGAAGAACGATTAGAAATTTCTTTGATCGCTCCCGCACGAATAAATCCTGGGGCATCTTATGGTTATGCAATAGAAATAACTAACAAAACTGGACAAACCCTGCACGACATAGAGGCTGAGATTGTTCTCCCGGATGAGATAGAGATTTTGAGTGTGTCAAATGTCTTTGAAGTAGTTGACAGAACTTTCACTTGGCACAGGGCTGAGTTAGCACCTTCAGAAACAGTTTCAGCCTCAATTACGGCTCAAGCTCCCTGGACTTATGTGACCACGCGCATCGCCAATTATTACGTTCAGGCCGAAGATTGGACGACGCCGGCTTATGGCGCCCCCGTTTATACATCCATTGCGGGCGGGACTATCCCTATTGCAACAGCCCGCACTTTGCTTGACAAAGAAGTTGCCATAGAGGGAGTCGCGACCATGTACACCGGCGGATATTATGCCGGAGGCGGCAACACAAAATTCTATCTGGAGGGCGAGGATGCCGCTATTCAGGTCTGGATTCCGGGGGGAGATGGAGAAGTGGAGGTTGCCATTGGTGACCGCGTTAAAGTCCAAGGCGTGCCAACCTTATATCGAGGGACTATCGAATTGATTGTCAATGACCCTGACAATGTAGAAATTTTAAAAGCGGCTGACGAAGACTCGCTCTGGGAACCGGCCCAGGTTAGCATTTTAGAAGTTATTGATGGCGCCGAAACTTTGCCCGCGCATCTAGTTCAAGTAGAAGGGCAAATTCTCCGCGCAGAAGAGTTTACCTATAGCTACGAGATTGACCTGGCCGGTGAAGATGGGAACATCCTTAATCTCTATCTCGATAAGCAAACGGGCATTAACCTTGAGAGGGTGGAGCTAGAAGACTATTACGCTATTGCAGGTATTCTCGAAGTGCGCGATGGGCGTTTACAGCTTTATCCCCGCCAACAGTCTGATTTGGGTAAAATCTATCCCCCTGTTTTGACTCTCACCCTAGATGCCCCCAACACGGTCGAGTATGACGAGGTCTTCACGGTCACCCTCACGGCCACTAATCACACCCCAGACCGCATGACCGGGGTAGATATTAGTGTGGCTCTGCCCCAAAACGTGTGGGTAGAAGAAGTCTTAGACGAGGGAACGCTGATGCCCAACAACCGTTTCCGCTGGTGGATTCACGAACTAGATGGGGATGGCAGCAGCGTGAGCGTCAGCGTTAGCCTGAGGACTGGCACCACGGTGGGATATCTTACCCTCCAGAACGCTTGGGCCGTTTCCCGGCAGTGGGAAGATGCCGCCCTAACAGATAATCATTACATCTTTGTCGGCGAGAACATCCCCATTTGGGCTTTGCAAGGGCACGGAGACCGATCCCCCTACATTTTAGACGCTGTGAAAACATCGGGCGTCGTGACCGGATTCTTCCCCGAATTAGACGGCTTCTGGATTCAAGAGCTTGATAGCGATGATGACTACCGCACTTCAGAAGGTTTATTCATCAACACCGAAGACGTGAGCGTAAATTTAGACCTCAAACAAGGAGACAGCGTAGAAGTCAGCGGCGTCATGCACGAGGCCTACCAACAAACCGAGCTAAGAATTGCCTCAGCCTCCGATGTGACCGTGGTCGGCGAAGATGCGCCATTGCCCCTCCTCCACGAACTTGACCCCCCGCAAGACACTCTCGCCGCGGCTGAGTACTATGAAGCCCTGGAGGGGATGTACGTCCGCGTCACTCGTCCCGCTGTGGCAGTCTCCCCCACTTCAAAATATGGCGAATACACCCTTGTTTTAGAAGAGCATCAAGTCACACATCTCTGGCAAGGAGAAGAGAACGGTTACGCCATCACGGTGGATGATGGCAGTTCCCAAACGCACACAGATAGCTCAACCTTGGGTTACGTGGTTGGCATGGGAGACCGCGTCACAAATCTGGTTGGCCCTCTGGCCTACACTTATGGGCGATACAAAATTCAGCCTATCAAAGACCCCCAGGTAACTCCTGTCGCTCACAAATTGCCCACCCTGCAACCCCTGGCCGCCAACGAGTTCAGCATCGCCACCTGGAACGTGGAGAACCTCTTCGACATCAAAGAACCCCATCCCTCTAGCCCCGACATGCCCTCTCTGAGCGAATACCAGCAAGACATTGCCAAGGTAGCCAACACCATCGTGGCTGCCGGTGCGCCGACCATTATCGGTTTACAAGAGGTGGAAAACATCGCCATCCTGGAGGATATTGCGGCGGAGGAAGCCCTGGCCGATTATGGCTATGAGGCAGTCCTGGTGGAGGGGACGGACAGCCGAGGGATTGATGTAGGCTACCTTGTGCGGGGGGATTTGGCGGAGGTGCTAACCGTGGAGCAATATCCCGCCCCGGAAGGTTTGACCAGTCGTCCACCGCTGGCCCTGGGGGTGGGTGTGACCATAGACGGGGGCGTGGTGACTGTCTTCGTGGTCAACAATCACTTCACGTCCATGAGCGGCGGCGAAGAGGCCACAGAACCGCGCCGCACCGCTCAAGCAGCCTGGAACGTGACCGTCATGGAAGAAATTCTCGCTGAGAATCCCGGTGCTTATGTAGCAGTCATTGGAGACCTAAACTCCTACTACGACTCGCCGCCCATAGACACCCTCCGCGAGGCCGGGTTGGAGCACGTTTTCAGTGCCCTGCCAGCCGAGGAGCGTTACAACTACATCTACCTGGGACAGTGCCAGACCTTAGACCATATCCTAGTCACCCCCAACCTGATGGAAACCCTCACCCGCGTGGAAGTGCTCCACACCAACACCAACTTCCCCCCCCACCCCGCCGGGGACGAGTCGCCCATGAGCAAGTCTGACCACGATCCGGTGGTGGCAGTGTTTTTAGTGGAGTAGAGGGCAGGGATTAGGAAACTAGGGACCAGGAAACTAGGGAGCAGGAAATCAGGGGAACAGGAGAGCGGGAGAGCGGTCTAACTTCCTAACTCGCCTCCCATAACTCGCACCTCCATAACAAGCGCAAAAATCCGTTCCTTTCCCAATAAACATCTGGCATAAATGATACAATGCACCTTATACTCTCTAACCCAACCAGGAAAAACCAACATGCTCATTCATTCTGCTTCTCAAATCCTTACTTTAGCCGGAGGCCCCCAACGCGGTTCGGAACTGGGCCGGCTGGGAATCATCACCGGCGGGGCCGTTCTGGTCCGGGATGGAAAAATAGTCGCCACGGGAACCACATCCGAGTTGCGAGAGGCCTATCCCGACGAAGAAACCCTGGACGCTGCGGGCCGGGTGGTCATGCCCGGCTTTGTCGATCCCCACACCCACGCGCTGTGGGCCGGGGACCGGGCTGCGGAGTTCGAGATGCGCCTCCAAGGAAAATCCTACCTGGAAATCATGGCCGCCGGAGGAGGGATCGTCTCCACCGTGCGGGC
>DAOUWT010000063.1 GCA_030666985.1 Chloroflexota bacterium | reverse complement strand
CTGGCTTCTCAAGGCGCCAAAGGTTCCTGGGAGACAGTTTGGGCCCTGATTGACGGGAACATCCGCACCGGGAACTTCGGCCCCGACGCTGATCGTACCCTTCCCCCCACCGCCTACCAGCCCATTGGAAATCCGCCCCGCCTATCCTCCTGGGCAACCCTGATTATTTTTGCCGCCCTTGGCCTTTGGGCCTTCCTCCGCCTTGACCTGAAAACTGAGTTACAAATCATAGCTTTTGTGGGCCTCACTCTTGTGATTTTCTTGCTCTGGTCTCCAGGCTACAGCCCGCAATGGACATTATATTTGCTGCCCCTTATTCTCCTTGTTATCCCAGGACGAGAAGGCATCCTCTTGGGATTGGTATTTGTATTGATCAATCTTCTGGAATGGCCTATTCTGCTCTCCCGGGGATATTTTTGGAGTTTGTGGCTGATTATCCCCCTTCGGACGCTTCTCCTTGGTCTCATAGGTATGCGCTTTTGGCAGATATCTAAAGACACCCAAAACCAAGAACCTGTTTCTGATAAAATAATACAGGCGTCACTCTAGCAGGCTGTCGGAGAAGTCAAAATAGGACGCTGATTACGCAGATAAACGCTGATTGTAGGGATGGATTTCATAATTAAATGGTCAAAAATCTGTGTTAATCAGGAAAATCTGCGTCCAAAATTCTTTTTCCGCCACTGTTTATCAGGAGTTGCTATGAGCAAAACCATACTTCAGAAATCAGCTAAATACCTGATCTTAATTGGAACCTTGCTCTGGATTGTTTTAGTTATTGCTGCATATTATCTTGTTCACAAGCCACTTTTGCCCTCTCAGGCTTTTAACCTGGCACTTGCATTCGGGCAGTTTGTCGTTGCAGTGGGTTTGGTATCCATTGGGGGAGGATTAGGGAGCTATTTGTTGCCAGATAACAATCTGAATCCATTAGGACGTTTAGCTTTGCAAGCTGCATTTGGTTTGGGTGTTCTGAGTATTGGATTTTTGATCGTAGGGAGTACGTTGGGGGTGAATCCTGTTCTGATGTGGGGCATTTTCTTATTGCTAGGGGGATTTTTTTGGCGCTCTGCTTGGAGGTGGTTGAAGTC
The DNA here is from genome assembly GCA_030666985.1 of Chloroflexota bacterium. Lineage (GTDB taxonomy): Bacteria > Chloroflexota > Anaerolineae > Anaerolineales > UBA11858 > B10-G9. Next base: position 10,526 of record DAOUWT010000063.1, on the reverse strand, counting down.
TTGGAAGGAATTATTGCTACGGTGTTACCCTACCAGTCGCTTGGAATGGGCTATTGCCCTGGGTGTTGGAGTTATATTGCTTTCCACTTTAACTAAGGCGTTGGCTCCGCCTACGAAATTCGACACGCTAGTTTATCATCTTAGTTTACCGCAAGCGTATCTGGAAGCGGGACGTATTGTTTATGTTCCCTGGTTGTTTTATTGGGGTATGCCGCAGATCACTGAGATGTTATTTACCTGGGCATTAACGTTGGCTGGCAAAGAAGCGGCCATAGTGCTTGGATGGTTGATTGGTCTTTTGGCATTGGTCGGCTTATTTGCTTACACAAAGCAGCGTTTGGGAGCACGGCCTGCTTGGGTTGCTATCGCAGCTTTATTGGCGGGATTTACTACGGCAGAATCTTTGGCTTGGGGATATGTTGGCTGGATGTCTATCTTGTACGGTTGGTCTTTTTTGGTAGTTTTGGAGTGCTGGATATCCAATGGCCGTCGGCGTGATTTGCTATTGGCTGGTATTTTTGCAGGCCTGGCTCTAGGGACGAAATATACAAATGGAGTTTTATTTCTTGTAGGAGTTGGGGTTATTGTGTGGGTTTGTCGTGAAAAATCTTTGTGGGAGATATTAAAAAATATACTTCGATTTGGCGTAGTTTTTCTTGTTGCATCTTTGCCTTGGTTGATAAAAAATTTCCTAGCGACAGGTAATCCAGCTTATCCATTGTTATTACCTTCTGGAGGGGTGAATCAGATTCGTTTGACTAAGTATCAGGGCCAAGCTTTGTGGGGTGATTGGCGTGACGTCATTTTCCTACCCTTTCGGGCTACTGTTTATGGTTTAGAGGGAGGGGCAGGATATAGCGCCTCAGTGGGACCTCTCTTATTGACTTTGGGAGCGTTGGCCTGGGTTGGGTGGAAAAATCGTTCTGATGAACAACGTAGCGCGTTAAGAATCATTCACATGGTTGCTGGGCTGGGGTTACTTGTTTGGATAGCGGCGGCGCGTTTTTCTGGTTTTCTTATTCAATCTCGTTTGTATTTCTCACTTTTTCCCGTGTTTGCAATACTTGCCGGAGCCGGTTTTGATGCTTTGAGATACATAAAGTTGCCTAAAATACGTTTGCAGCGTATTGTTAGTGTGTTGGTATTGTTAGTATTTTTTTTCAACGTATTTAATGTATCGGTGAATGCTCTAAAGCAAGGTACCCTACAGAATGTCCTTGCTTTACAATCAGATCATGATTATTTGGTGACCAATCTGGGCTGGTATGCGGTGGTCATGAAATCTATTCGAGATCTCCCTCCAGACGCCCGTGTGTTAATGCTCTGGGAGACTCGCAGCCTGTATTGTGCTCCCAAGTGTTTTCCCGACGAGATACTGGATCGTTGGTACAATGATATAACTTTGATGCAATCTTCAGAAGTAATACTTCAATCTTGGCGTGATGCTGGCTACACTCATTTATTGTATTATCGGCTCGGGGCTGACTATATTAGGCGTAAAGATACTGTTTACCAGTCGTCAGATTGGCAAACCCTTGAAATTTTATTGAGTAGTTTGTCACAAACTGATGAATTTGGTGATGTATATGTTCTGTATTCTTTAGATTCCTGATGAACCTGGTTGGTATGTGTGCGCTAAAAGTTGTTGTAAATTTTTTGTACACGGAAACCACAGACGGCGTAAGCTTTGTTTTTGAGTTTTATAGGCATTTTTCTGCGCTTGCCCGTGCTCGTCCGCATCCTAAAAAAGGAAGAAAATTGACCACCTCCTACAAATCATCTACCCGAAATTGGATCATCTTCATCATCGCTGTCCTAGTAGCCATAAGCACACTCACTTGGGTGAATTACCGCTTTTCGGTTATTTATCCGGGGGGAAAGGATTTTCTGGCCCGCTGGATGGGGGCACGCATGTGGCTCACAGAGGGCATCAGCCCTTACGATGAGCGTGTCAGTCTGGCAACCCAGCAAGAGATATTAGGCCATCCCGCTAATCCTGCCCAAGGAGAAGACAAAGACCACTTTGTCTACCCCCTGACCGCTATGGTGTTTTTCGGCCCCTTTGGTTTGTTGGAATATATCCCCGCTCGTGCCCTGTGGATGACTCTGCTGGAACTTAGCCTGGCAGCTTCGGCCATCATCAGCGTACGTTTGGTCAAATGGTCTCCTTCCCTCCCCGTGACCATTGCTTTGGTCTTGTTCAGCGTGATCTGGTACCATGGCCTGCGCACAGTGATTATCGGCCAATTCGCTGGGATCAACGCCTTATTGATAGCTGGTGCGCTTTTAGCCATCCGACAAGAGAAAGATATTCTGGGAGGAAGTTTATTTGCCTTGGCAACTGCCAAACCCCAGATGGTCTTATTGATCATTCCCTTTGTCTTACTATGGGCTTTATCTCGTAAGCGTTGGGGACTGATTAAAGGTTTTTTGGGGAGCTTCTTGATCCTTCTCGTAGCGACCTTGATCCTTATGCCAGATTGGCCTTGGCAAATGCTGCGCCAGGTGCAAGATTATCCATCTTATACTTATATTGGCTCCCCGCTTTCGCTCATAGCCCAAGCCGTGCCAGCCCTGACGCGACCCCTGGACTTCTTTCTCCACCTTGGGGCTGGGATTTACCTCCTTGTCGAATGGGGCTTGGCCTGGGGCAAGAATGAACAATGGTTCTTGTGGACGGCGTTCATGACCCTTGTGGTCACAAATCTTCTCGCTATTTTTGGTTTGGCAACTACCAACTATGTCATGTTGCTGCCAGTGGTGTTCGTGATTTTCAAAATCAGCCTAGACCGCTGGGGTACGAAAGGGCGATGGTTTGTTGGCATACTGCTGCTTTTCTTTAGCATTGGCTTGTGGGTTTTATTTGCCCAAATTGCCGAAGGAAACATCAAACATGACTTATATCTCCCCGTCCCACTTTTTTGCTTATTAGGGCTTTGGTGGATGAGAAAGGAGTACCTCGCCCCGAAGAGTGTCCCCGCTTGATAGAGGATGCTTGTAAACGTTCACCTCCCCCATCCCGACATGGCAGACCTCCGAGGTTTGCACTCCAAAACCTCGGAGGTCTTGGCTAGGGGAGTGAATAATTACGGATGCTTTCTACGACATAAGAAAAGGAGGTAAATTGACTACTTATACTGAACTCTCTATGCGTGATTGGGTGATTATTGTCCTCTTGACGCTAGTTGCTGTGACTGGATTAATTTGGATTAATTATCATTTTTCAGTTCAAAATCCAGGTGGCAATGATTTCTTGGCTCGTTGGATGGGAACACGAAAATGGCTGATGGAAGGCGTTAGTCCGTATGATCAGAGTGTTAGTCTGGCAACCCAAGAGGTAATTTATGGTCACCCTGCCGAACTGGAGAAAGGAGAGGATGTCAGTCACTTTATTTACCCCTTGACATCAATGGTGTTTTTCGCTCCTTTTGGATTGTTAGAATATCTCCCAGCCCGCGCTCTTTGGATGACTCTCTTGGAACTTAGCATGATGGTATTAGCCATCGTTAGTATGCGCTTGGTACAGTGGCAGCCAAAGCCTGCTTGGACAGTTTCATTAATCCTATTCAGTTTATTTTGGTATCATGGTATCCGTACTGTGATCGTTGGCCAATTTGCGGCCATAGAAGCTGTGCTCATTACAGGTGCACTACTTCTGATCATGAATAAGAACGATGTTGAGGCAGGAATTCTATTGGCTTTAGCAACAGCAAAACCTCAAATGAGTTTTTTGATCATTCCTTTTGTGTTGATCTGGGCGTATTCTCGGCATCGCTTTTCCCTTATTTGGAGCTTTGCCGCCAGTTTGCTGGGACTTTTTGCCCTCTCGCTCGTTTTTATTCCCACCTGGCCAATGCAAATGATGCGGCAAATTATGGAATATCCCGACTATACTGCTCGCATTGGCTCACTGACTTCCATTCTTGCCTCCGCCTTTCCGAAGTTGAGCACAAGTCTCAATATCGGTTTGCAAATTGCTTTTTGGGTTTACTTAATTGTTGAATGGGTAGTGGCTTGGAAAAAAGATTCGCGCTGGTTCTTGTGGACGGCGATGATGACTCTAGTGCTCACAAATTTTCTGACCCCGCGCACCGCTACAACAAATTATGTCATGCTCTTGCCGGTGCTTTTCCTGATATTCAAGATTTTGCGAGAGCAGTGGGGAAATGTTGGCAATTGGCTGGTTGGGTTTATGCTGGCCTTGGGATTAATTGGCTTGTGGACGCTTTTCTTGAGTACGGTACAAGGAAACTTGGAGCAGCCCGCTATGTACGTTCCCCTGCCTGTGTTTTCTTTGTTTGGACTATGGTGGGTGCGCCGTTGGGCTATAGCTCCCGCCCCGTTACCGCGCGATGAGGAATTGGCTGAATTGTGACCGAGTTCTTTTCTAGCCCTAAATACCGTCGTTTTGCTCTGCTTGGGATTTTGTTGGTAGCGCTGATATTGCGCCTGGCAGCAATCGGGTCGCGCCCTCTCTGGTATGACGAATCCTTTGCGGTACTTTTTTCCCATGAAGGCCTTGCGGCTATGCTTGAGGGCACTTTGAGCACCGCACACGACTCGGCAGCCGATGTCCATCCCCTGGCCTACTATATGTCTCTCTCTATCTGGATGCGTATTTTTGGCCAATCCCCCTTGTCTGTGCGCTTATTCTCCGTTCTGTTGGGGATGGGGATTTTAATTGTAGCCTATTTGGGGATGCGGGAACTTTTTGACGAGGAACTTGCCACATTAGCCCTGGCCTTCCTGGCTCTTTCCCCCTTTCAGATTCACTACGCGCAGGAAGTGCGCATGTATGCCCTGATGACGTTCTTGTTGATTGTGGCAACCTACGCTTTGTGGAGGGGGATGGGGACGCACCACTGGGGATGGTGGCTGCTTTTTGCGCTTTCCGCTGCCTTGGCGCAATACACCCACAACCTGTCCGCCTTTTACCTGATCCCTTTAGCGTTGATTCCCCTCCTCGAGCGGGATTGGCGATCCCTGCGCTCTGCGGTGATCAGCGGCTTTGGGGCTGTGTTGCTCTACCTACCCTGGTTGCTGCATCTTCCGGCCCAATTCGACAAAGTCCGCACCGCCTACTGGGTTGCCACGCCCACTCCGGCCCGTTTCTTTACCACGTTGTTGAGTTTTGTGACCAATCTCCCCCTGCCTGACTCATGGCTGCCCCTGGCCTTGTTCGTGACATTGGCCGTCATATCGCTGGGAGGCTGGCAAACGTTCCGGGCCTGGCGAGCAGGCCACAAGGACATCTGCCTTGCCCTCTGGCTTGCCTACCTAGCCTTCATCCCCCCTTTATTTTTGTATCTTTTTTCACAGTGGATGCCAGTTTATATCGAAAGAGCCTTACTCCCTTCTGGTGTGTTTTTTTTGTTGTGGCTGGCATGGGCATTGAGCCGGGCCGGTTTGCCAAAATTGATTAGAGGGTTTGCAACTATGGCCTTGTTGGTTGGCATGACCATGGGCATTTACCAACACATCACCTATCGCGGTTTTCCCTATGGACCTTATCAAGCCCTGAACGACTACCTGGCTAGTGAAACTTCCCCAGACGATGGGATTGTGCATTCCAATAAGATGACCATGCTCTCCGCAGTTTATTATGACCGCCATTTATCCCAAAGCTACGTGGCCGACGTGCCTGGGAGTGGCTCCGATACCCTGGCACTTCCGACGCAGCAAGTCTTGGAATTGATTGCCGACCCCGATATTGAAACAGCCGTTGGCAACGCTTCGCAAGTTTGGTTCATTATTTTCTCGCGCGCCATTCAAGAATATCAAGCCGCAGACTATAGCACTCACCCACACATCACCTGGCTGGAAGAAAACTTTGTCTTAGAACAAGTTGATTCCTGGGGAGATATCCAACTTTATGTCTATGTCCGTGAGTAATTTGAGCATAGATCTGACAGGTTTTCGTAGATGTTTTCAAGCCAAAATACGCATGAAAAAGGCAAAAACTGACCTCTCACAGGCGATTTGGGAAACCTGTCAGGTCTGCTTAAAGGAAGAAAATTGACCACCTACTACAAACTCTCCCCTCACAACTGGCTTATACTCATCGTTCTCGTATTCACCGCCCTGGCTGGACTCTTTTGGGCAAACTACCAATTTGCAGATCAAAACCCAGGCGGAGTAGATTTTCTATCCCCCTGGATGCGTGGACGCTCTTTCCTCATGGAGGGCCTTAGCCCCTACAGTGAACATGTTGACCTGCGGATACAAGACGCCGCCTATGGTCGCCCCGCCCAAGGGGAGGAGCCTAAAGCTTGGGGCATTTATCCTTTGTATTCCTTTCTCCTATTTGCCCCCTTTTCTGCTCTATCCAATTACACATTAGCTCGCGCCCTGTGGATGATGCTCTTAGAAATATCCCTGATAGCTACAGCTCTCCTCGCCCTCTCCCTCGTGGAGTGGCGTCCCCGAAAATGGCTTCTGGCAGCTTATTTGATATTTGCCCCGCTTTGGCATTACGCCCTCAGAGCCGTGGTTGATGGCGATGTGCTTATCATCGTCACACTCCTACTCACTGTAGCTCTATTGGCCCTCAAACACAATCAAGACCGAGTAGCTGGCTTTCTATTAGCTTTTTCCACCATCACGCCCAAACTGGTCTTACTCCTGATACTTTTTGTGTTGCTGTGGAGTCTATACCAACGCCGTTGGAAGTTGATAAAGTGGTTTTTAGGAAGTCTAGCCGCCCTGATAGCTCTAGGAATTTTCTTCATCCCCAATTGGATTTGGCAAAACTTATGGCAAATCCTTCGCAACCCATCCCCAGCCGCGCCGAGAACCTTGGCCGCAGTCATGGGGGGATGGTGGCCCGGAATAGTCCCCCAGCTCCGGTGGGGAATCCCCATCCTCCTCGGAAGCATCCTCCTCTGGGAGTGGTGGCTGGCCCGCGACAAAAACTTCATCCACTTCCTCTGGACCGCGTCCCTCACCCTCGTCATCACCCAATGGATCGGCATCCCCACCGACCCCGGTAACTTCATCTACCTTTTCCCCGCATTAACCCTCATCCTAGCCAACTGGGATAAACGCTGGCAGCCCCACGGCATCTGGGTCGTTCTCGCCACACTCCTCCTTCTCTTCGCGGGATTATGGCTCCAATTCATCTTCACCCTCGAACAAACCTACCAACCTGTCCAGCACCCCAGCATGTTCCTCACCCTCCCTGCCTTCCTGCTGCTCGGCTTATATTGGATCAAGTGGTGGATAGTCCGCCCGGCCCGCTTGGCCCTGGAGGGTTAGCCCATGAAAAAGCGCGACTACCTTCTCCTGTGGGGGATGGGCCTACTCATCCTCCTCGGCGTGGCCTTCTTCCAGCACTCCCCCGGCTACATGGATGCCGAATACTACTACACCACAGCCCTGCGTATAGCCAAAGGGGATGGTCTTACCGAACCTTTTCTCTGGAATTATCTGGGGGATACCCAGGGGGAGGGGGTCGTGCCCTCTTACGGATACTGGATGCCCCTGGCCTCTTTCCTGGCCCTGGGGGGAGGGCTAAGAGGGGGGGGCGGCTTTCCCGCTGCCCGGGCGGGATTCCTGCTTGTAGCCGCCACCATCCCCCCGCTAACAGCGGCGTTGGCCTATTCCTTCACGGAGAAGCGTAAAATCGCCCTCATGGCCGGGGCATTGGCAAGCTTTTCATCCTTTTACCTCCCCTTCCTCCCCACCACCGATACTTTTGGACTTTACATGATATTCGGAGGACTTTTTTTCTTACTCCTCGCCTCTGAGAAACCCACCCTCGCTCCCTTTGGGCTAGGCATCCTCGCCGGCCTCATGCACCTCTCCCGCGCCGACGGATTCATTTGGTTAGGAGTAGCCGTGTTAGCGGCATCCCCCTCTCCTCGTAGGAGAGGGGCTAGGGGTGAGGTCATCCTCGGATACCTGCTCACATTTGGCCCCTGGATGCTCAGAAATCAACTCGTTTTTGGTTCCCCGTTAGGAGCAGGAGGGCTAAAAACACTCTGGCTCACAACCTACAACGAACTTTACACCTACCCCGCCAGCCAGCTAACCTTTGCCCGCTGGTGGGGCCGAGGCCTCGCAGCCATCCTCCAAGATCGCGCATGGGCATTGGGCCAGAACCTCCAAACTGCCTTAGCCGTTCAGGGGCAAATATTGTTGGCTCCCCTAATCCTTCTGGGGGGATGGAAGTCCCGGCGGGATGCGCGTGTCGCCCTGGGGGGCTTGGCTTGGCTTGGAACCCTGGGCCTAATGACGGTAATATTCCCCTTTGCCGGCGCTCGCGGCGGATTCTTTCACTCTGGAGCAGCTTTCCAACCCCTGCTTTGGGCCCTCTCTGCCCTGGGGCTGCACGAACTGGTATCCTGGGGAGCTAAAAAACGCGGTTGGAAATTGCAGCAAGCCTGGCGTGTTTTAGGAACCGGGATAGTCTTGCTCCTTGCTGGCATTTCTATCTTCATCGTCCAAAGTCGCGTAGTGGGGGCGCATTTTTCATCCCCCGCGTGGGATGCCAGTTACCACAAGGCCCAGAAACTGGAACAAACCCTGCAATCCCTGGGCGCCGGCGCCGAGGATACCGTCATGGTCAACAACCCTCCCGGATACTCCCTGGTTAGCGAGCGTCCCGCCATCGTCATCCCCAACGGAGACGTGAACACCCTGCTAGCAGCCGCGCAGGAATATCACGCCAAATACCTTATCTTGGAGGCAAACCACCCCCAACCCCTAGACGAGCTATACGATTCTCCTCACTCCCAAGGAAAATTACGCTATTTACAATCGCAAGACGGCACGCACTTTTTTAGAATTGAAGATTAGCACATTTCCCTCTTGACCCAATACCCAATACCCAATATCAAATATCCTAATCCCCCACCCCCATGAAACGACGCGAAATTCTTCTCCTCGGTTTGACCTCATTACTTTCGCTGGCTGTTTATTTACTAGCCAGCAAGTTGACTTACCGGATAGGTTTTCCCCTTGATGATGCCTGGATTCACCAAACCTACGCCCGCAACCTCGCCGCAAAAGGAGAATGGACATTCCTCCTGGGAGAATCATCTGGCGGGTCAACCGGCCCACTGTGGGGTTTTTTATTAGCCATAGCTCATTTCATTAAATTAGGCCCTTACGCCGGAACTTACCCCCTGGGATTTCTCTCCCTTTGGACAGTATCCCTCCTCGGGGCGCATCTTTTTGGCCTCTTAGCTCCGCAGCAGATAGATAAACGGATTTGGGTAGGAATACTCCTCGCCCTAGAATGGCATTTGGTTTGGGCAGCCGGATCAGGGATGGAAACCCTCTTGTTTACATGTTTGGTACTAGCGAGCCTTATACAATTAGCTTCTCCAAAAACCAATTGGCTCTCGTTAGGCTTGCTGATTGGCCTAAGCGTGTGGGTGCGCCCCGGCGGAATCACGCTCCTGGGGCCGGCGGGTTTGGCGCTCTTGCTTGGCGAGAGCTTGCCTCGTCAAAAATTACCCCAGGCCGGAAAACTTGCCTTGGGCTTTGCCCTGTGCTTCGCTCCCTATTTAGCCTTCAACCGCGTCATGGCCGGGGATTGGTGGCCGAACACCTTTTACGCCAAACAAGCCGAGTACGCAATTTTGCGCCAAGCTCCTCTCTGGAAGCGGATTCTGGAATTGAGCCTCTTGCCATTGGTGGGAAGCGGAGTGATCGTTTTGCCCGGATTTCTGCTCTTCCTTTGGAAGTTGGTTCAGAGGCGTAGGTGGAAGCCGTTGGCGGGCGCAATCTGGGGGATGGGCTACGTTGCCCTATACGCCTGGCGATTGCCGGTCACTTACCAACACGGGCGTTATCTGATCCCCGTGATACCCGTTTTGATGGTTTGGGGGATAGCTGGCCTGTGGGGATGGGCCAGACCCGATGCGGAGACGCTAGGGAAACGTCTTCTCAGCCGGGTGTGGCTTCTTTCCCTTGTGGTGGTGGGTGCTGCCTTTTGGGCGCGGGGGGCGCGTGCCTACGCCGATGACGTAGCTGTAATCGAGAGCGAGATGGTTCATATAGCCAAGTGGGTCAACGAGAATCTCCCGGCAGATGCCGTTATTGCCGCTCATGACATTGGCGCCTTGGGCTATTTTGGCAACAGAGAGATTGTAGATTTGGCAGGTCTGGTATCGCCGGATGTCATTCCCTTTATTCGCGACGAAGAAGCCCTGGCGGAATATCTAAACACCCGGGGAGCAGACTACTTGCTAACCCTCCGGGGATGGTATCCTGCGCTCGAGGACCTGTCCCACCTGGAATACCAGTCCGCCGGGGAGCACAGTCCCCGGATGGGGGGCGAGAATATGGCCCTTTACCGGTGGAATCCCCCCTAGGGAAGTTCCAAATAAATAATCATCCCAAATTTCGTGAAGCGTGATGCGTAAAACGTGATAAAGCCCTTCACGCAACACGTTTCACAGTGGGACGATTTATTTTCTGGATATCCTTAGAAGCTGCCTCTACCCCCGTAAGCATGGAGATTGGTGGGAGGGGGGCAAGCGGCTGGGGGGTGGTAAAGCCTCGCCCCGGCGTGGTGCCAG
>DAOUWT010000007.1 GCA_030666985.1 Chloroflexota bacterium | reverse complement strand
GGGGAGGCTGGGAGGGGGCTGCCTATGCGGATTTCATAAATATAGTCAATTGCGACACGCGCCTCACGCCTCACGTTTCACGCCTCACGTTTCACGCATCACGGATTCTGGAATAAATACTTCCCCTCAAGGAGTTTTCTATATGCCCTACGCTGCCGATATTTATTACTACGCCTACCACCCAGAAGATGCCGAACGCCTCCCCATTGTCCTGATCCACGGGGCAGGGGGAAACCACCTCCATTGGCCAATCCAGGTTCGACGTTTGTCGGGATACAGAGTATACGCCCTCGACCTGCCAGGACATGGAAAATCCAAGGGGCATGGCTTGCACCGGGTTTCTGATTATACAGAACAGGTTCTGGCGTGGATGGACGAGGTGAATTTGCCAAAAGCGGCTTTAGCAGGTCATTCCATGGGAGGGGCAATTGCCCTGAACCTGGGGATACAATACCCGGAGCGTGTGCTAGGCTCCGTCCTAGTCGGGGCCGGGGCGCACTATCCGGTAAATGCGACTTTCTTGGAAAACACCGCCCACGAAACTACCTTCCAATCCACTGTAGAGTTTCTTGCCTCTTGGGCATTCAACCTCGGTGCAAACTCTGAATTAGTGAAAGCGGCCCAGAAGCAAATGCTAGAGATCCGCCCCAGCGTGCTGCACGGGGATTTTGTGGCCTGCGATGCCTTTGACGCGAGAGAGTGCCTGACGGAAATAGAACATCCAACGCGGGTAATTTGCGGCAGTGTCGATAGGCTCATGCCGGTCAAGCACTCACAGTATTTGGCAAACCAAATTCCCTCTGCCGAACTAGAGATCATCCCAGAAGCGGGACACATGGTCATGATCGAGAAACCTGAACAATTTGCCGCAGTACTGGCGGAGTTCTTAGAGCGAATTTAACCCAGGACAGGACACGTGATTATTTGAACCCCGTGGATTTTGGGGGGAAGGTACCACGCAGGCAAGGGGAGAGGGCGCCGCACGGGGGCGTGAGACCAATCCCCAGGCGTGGCACACACGCCCAAGCGTGGCACGACCCTGGGGGATGGTATCCACGCCATTTCCGTAGAAATCATGCGGGGCGGAGCCGAAAAGGCCAAAGAGGCCGGCGTAGTCCTGGCCGGGGGACACACCATCCAGGATCCGGAACCCAAGTACGGCCTAATTTGCGTTGCTGCTGGCTGTCCCCCCCCCCGGCCAAGTTGAGGCAATGCTAGCCCGCGCCGAAGAAATTGACCAGCCCTTGTGGGTTATTGGAGAAGTTGTAGAAGGGGATGAAATTGAAGTTGTGTAGATAGACGTGATGAGTTAAGAGTGAAACGTGATGCGTGTTGCGTCCCCCTACGGGGATGCTTCGCGATGTTGCGTGAAGGGGGTGGGAGTAGTAGACCAGGGCCATCGCATTTGGAAAAAATATTGATAACTTGATCGAGACGGAACCGTGTCCCGTCGGTCCCAGCTAACGAAATCTGGCGGAATGCGTTTCCGCCTCGATCAATTTATACAAGAGATCATTCATAAATTTCTATATTCCTGATTATTTTAGCGGGGACACCCCCAGCTACCACCCCTTCCGGGACATCGGAGGCCACCACCGCCCCGGCGGCTATCACACTGCTGTCTCCAATTGTCACGCCGGGCAAAACGGTGACGTTTGCTCCAAACCAGACATCATTGCCTATCTGAATACTTTGCGGGGATGTTGAGCGTGTCCCGTCAGGTTGTGGTTTTAGGTCATGGTTAACGGTTTCAAAACAGCAGCGCGGGCCAATAAACACTCTCTTGCCAATGACAATTTCTGCTGGATAGCGGGCTGTGAAACGCACTCCACTGTTGATAAAGGCGTCGCGCCCAATATGTATCCGGCTGGCTGCTCCAATGGGGCGGATTTCTAAAGGCGAAAAGACCAAGGATGGGTACTTTATTTGCAAGCCTGCCAGGCGCAAAACTAAGGCTCGGGCGGCATCAAAGGTATTGAAACGCGGCAGGGCATTCGCCAGCCACAAAAATATGGTCTCGCGAAAAACTGCCAATCTAAGATCTTTTTTGATTACGGCCAAAATTTCTTTAAGCATATCTAATTGTGTAGCGTGGTGCGTGAAACGTTCCCCGGCGGGGATGCTTCGCGATGTTGCGTGTAGCGTGGTGCGTCGTGGTGCGTGACGAATTTGCGCTAGAGACTTCCCCTGCTCCCTGCTTCCTTGTCTCCCTGCTTCCCTGTTTTCCTGCTTCCCTGTCTCCCTGTTTTCCTGCGTTAAGACTTGCCAGCAAAAGCCTCAGAAAGCCATATAGCCCCCGGCAGGGTTTCGAGCATGAGAATGAAGCGCGTGACAACGACCAAGGTAGAGGCTTGCTCCAGGGTGGCTCCAAGTTGAATATACAAGGAGGTCATGGATATTTCTCGCAGGCCAAAGCCGTTTACAGAAATGGGCAACATGGAAAGCATGTAGGTAATGGCTCCAACTCCAATCACTTGAGATAAAGTTATTTCCATCCCCAGGCCGCGAGCTAATAGCCACAGGGCGCTGTAAACCATCAGCTTGCCGCCCCACGAGAGGGCAAAGCCCAGGATGAGGACACCTGGCTGGTTCCGCCAAACGCGGATGGCGTCTTTCACGCGCCGCAACCCCCCCCTCAATCCCCCCCTCAATCCCCCCCCAAGGGCAGCTATCCCCCAGGGGGCGACTCCCCTCCCAGAGGCAATCCTCCCCCACAGGGCACTTCCTCCCCCCGTCCAGAAAATCCCAAACACGCCCACCGAGAAGGGCAATGCGCTGAACATAGCCAAGATGTTCAATAGTCTATCTACAATGGTTGAGGCCGCGCTGGTGGTCAAGCCGGTAAAACGCGCCAGGCCGGCTATCCGCACCGCGTCTCCCCCCACGGTGGAGGGTAGAAAGTTGGAGGCGAAGTTGCCAGCCAGAACCATCTTCAAGGTATCCCAAAAGGTAATCTCAACGTCTTGAATTCGAATGAGGGAAAACCAGCGCAGGGTGTTGGCAAGTATAGACCCAAAGTAGAGGCTAAAGGCCACGGGGAGCAGCCAGGCGGGCATTTCTTTTAATATTTGCCAGGTTCGCGACCAATTTTGTTTGGATAAGAGCCAGATAAACAAGGCGGCCGAGAGAATTGTTCCGGCTGTGCGGATTAAGAACTTTGTAGAGGAGGGCTTAACGGCTTTTCTCATAATTTAACCGAGGTAGCCTAAATCGCGCAGGCGGTCTTCTAATTCGGAAACTTCTTCAGCGGACATGCCGGGGGGTTGGTCTTCGTTTTGACGAGCGTCCCCCTCCTCTTCTTCGATAAAACGAAGGCGTTTTTTCAGCGTGGGTTCAAAAATGTCTTCTAAAGGGCTGCCGTCTATGTAAGCTGGGACGGGGATGTCTGCCAAGGCAAGGGTGGTGGGCAAGATGTCTTCCAGGCCTGCCGAAGAGATTTCTTTCCCCTGTTGAATATCGGGACCGGCCATCACTAGAATCCCTTCTTCGCGATGGGTGCCGGAGTCCTCGTATTCGGAGCGGCCTAGAATGCTCTCACTCTCCAATCCAAATTTGACTGAGGTCTGGTAAAGGTAATCTTGGATAGAGAACATGATGTCGGCGGCCTGGTCTATATAAGGGCCTTTGTAAATGTCTTCTTTGCGCTTGAGGCCCGTGATGAGCGATTCTCCAGTTTCGGGATGTTTTAGGTCCCGCAAACGAGAGAGAATATCACCGCAAAGTCTTTCGTATTCTTGGCCTGGCTCAACTATTCCACCAGGTTCGCGCCCTTTTAGGTTAATGTATATTTGCCCGAAGGCCCCGCGAGCATAAGCCTTGGTACGCGACCAATCCACATCTTCGAAAGATAAAAACGAGCTGACCAATTTATTACGGGCCGGCTTCGAAACCAAGGCCGCCAGATTCCCCAAGCCCAATTTAGCCACTAATTGATACGCCCGCAAAATGACATTCGTCTTTGCCAACCAACGCTTTAATTTGGTGGATAAGTTCTGCTGCAAATGCAAGAGACCTTCTTCCTGCAGCCAGCGATTTACGTGCATGACCCCGTGCATTGGCCCCGCCCCATGATCTGAGAAGACCATATAATTAGCTTCATCAAAACGCTCTACCAGCCTCCCCAAAACATCATCGAGGGCCTGATAAACCTCCAAAATAGCATCCTTGTGCTGCGCGTCATGTTTAGGGTCGTAGCCGGGGAAATCTTCATCGCCATACCGCCAAAGTTTATGATGAACATGATCAGGCTGCATAAAGACCAGCGAGTAAACGTCGCAGGGATATTTTTGGATTAAATAATGAATGGTTTTTTCTTGGTACTCCAGCCAATCCAAAACCCCGCTCAAGTATTCATCCTCGCGCCCATATTTATAAATATGTTTTTCAACTAATTGGTAAGGCCCAAACTCACTTTCTAATTCAGCAAGCATTTCTGGGGGATGGGCGAAACCGGGGGACTTGGCGTCTGGGGCAGCCATCCCCGAGAACATGAAGCCCTCTACCGGCACGGCGGGATAAACCATGGGGAGGCTCAGCACCCCGACGCGTTTTCCGGCTTGGTTGGCGTATTCCCACAGGGGGCGGGCCCGGATGTGGGCGGTATGCACGTATTCAACGTCGTACCGGCCCGGACGGCGGGCGAACCAGTCGAAGACTCCGTGCTTGGCCGGGTTTTGCCCGGTAATGATCGTGCTCCACGCGGCGGGGCTGACAGGCACGGGGGTTGATCTTAGAGGGCCGTAACTTCCACGCTCCATCAGGGCCAAGAAATTGGGTAATTTCCCTTCCTCTATCCAGGGGTGCAACAAGTCCCAGGTCACGCCATCCCAGCCAATTGCCACCAGGGGAGGTATTTTGTTGTTGGTCATCTCTTATTCCTTAACTTGTGTAGCGTGGTGCGTGAAACGTAAAACGTAAAACGTGAAACGTGTAACGTGTAGCGTGGTGCGTCAAGAGTCCCCTACGAAACACGCAATACGAAACACGAACTGGGATAATTTAAATCATCCCAATATGGCTTCAAAAACTTCTTCATACTGCTCCACAATATAACTGACATCGAAAGCCTTCGCCCTCTGACGAGATGCCCGCCGGAAAGCGTGTAATTTTTGGGTGTCTTCTAATAAGTCTCGTAAAGTTTTTGCAAAGCCTTCTTCATTATCCGGTTCAATCAGGTAGCCGTTTTCGCCACCTTCAACTAGGTCAATAAATCCCCCAATATCGCTGGCGACTATGGCCATGCCCATAGAGAGAGCTTGGACGCCCACCATTGGCAGCCCTTCTGAACGCGAGGGCATAAATAAGATGTCGCTTTGAGCAAATTCGTCAATTACAATTTCTGGCGTCACCCACCCCGGCAGGGAAAACCTTTCCTGAAGGCTCAAACTGGCTATCTCTTCCCGGACGTCGCGCATCAAGGGGCCATCTCCCAGCATGGTGCAAGTCCACTCCAGGTATTGTAATTGCGCTAATACTCGTACCAACTGAAGGGGATTCTTCTGAGGCACGAATCGCCCGGCAAAGATCAATCGGGGCGGGTTATTGACTCTGATTTCGCCCGGTGACAATGCCTCAGTGTCCACCCCATTTTGAATAACTGCTATATCAACGGGGTAATGCTTCAAAGCTAGTTGACGGCTAAACTCGCTCACAGCCACAACTTGGGCAGCGTTTTTCCAGACGGAGGGGGTGAAAGGGAATGCCCAGCGAAACCACCCTGAGGTTTTGTCAGGTGCTCCCCCGGGGATATCGCCCAAATGAGCGGTCAGCACGTAGGGTGTCCCGGTGAGTTTCGAGAGCATCCACGCCACCGGCCCGGTGGGAACCGCAAAGTGGACGTGTATCAGGTCCGGCTGCCAAGCGTGCATCAAGCGTATCCCGGCTATTGAGGCAGCGGTTATATAACCCAGCATGGCTCGCAAGCCGGCCTTGAACTTATATTTTCTCAAAGATGCCAGGCGCAATATTCGCACCCCGCCTCGTGTTTCCTCCTTGGGCAAGCCTTTTATATGAGTTGTAAGAACAGCTACCTCATGCCCTCGTTTGACCAATCCTTGAGCAATATCTTCCGCAACCTGTCCACCTCCTCCCCCCACGGGCGGATACTCATAATTAAGAACAAGAATGCGCAACTTTCAATCCTCCTGCTGGCGAGCAGAGATCACCTTTAGCAAAGTATAGGTGGTTTTCTTTTGAGCTTCGTGGTAAGTTCTCACCAATAATTCGGCTATCAAGCCCATCAATATAGATTGAAAGCCCATAAGTACCAACATTATAGCAGTGGGGAATAGAGGTGAGGTAAAAGGGGAAATTTCCAGGCCCAATTTTCGGATTAACAAAAACAATAACATCAACCCGCCTCCAAACGACAAGAGAAGTCCTAGTCCTCCAAAGAGGTAAAGGGGCTTATGGGAATAACTGATTAGAAACTTGACCGTAAATAAGTCCAAAACCACTTTTATAGTCCGCTCTAAACCGTACTTTGTTTTCCCGAAGCGGCGGGGGTGATGCTGCACAGTAACCTCGACGATCTTCGCTCCTACATAACCAGCGTAAGCGGGGATAAAACGGTGCATTTCTCCGTAGAGGCGGAACCCGGTAATCACCTCACGGCGGTAGGCTTTTAGGGTGCATCCATAATCATGTAAATGAACACCCGTAACCCAGGAGATCAATTTATTAGCTATCAGAGATGGCAAAGTGCGGGTGATAAATTGATCCTGGCGATTTACCCGCCAACCGCTGACAACATCATAGCCTTCTTCCATCTTCTCTAACAACATGGGAATATCGGCGGGATCGTTTTGCATATCAGCGTCTATCAGGACAATGATCTCTCCTATAGAATGGTCAATGCCGGCTGCAATGGCTGCTGTTTGTCCAAAATTCCGGCGGAAAGAAATTGCGCTAATATGCTCAGGGTCTTCTCGTGCAAAGCTTTCTAATATCTGGAAACTGTTATCTTCGCTCCCATCGTCAATGAAAACGATTTCCCAAGAGGAGGATATTTCTTCTAAAGCCGTGTACAAGGAATCTCGTAAGAGATTTAACGTTTCATCTTCATTATAGACGGGAATAACCACGGAAAGCTTCATGGCAATCTCCTATATATTTGCAGGCTCGAACCCTCGCGACATCCAATTTCTGGCGTGGGAGGTACCAATTTAAATTCATCCGTTGCTGCGTATTCAGCTAGCCAACCACTTAACTCTCGCTCCGCTATGATCAGCACATCGGCTTCACGGGCCCATTGATGGCTCAAGGCTTCATTCCAGTACCCATATTTGGTTAACATCTCTATATCTCCGCCCTGACGATAAGAGGCACCTGAATTGAGTTGTGGTGGAAATAAGTTAATGTCATCTAATGTTAACAAGATAGCTTGTGAACCCCCGCCCTGCCAATATATGAGATCACCAGATTCAACGTGCTTGGAAAGATGGTCGGCAGCTTCTTTGTAAGAGTCAATGACGCCTTTTCCACAATCGTAGCTGTGGCGTCCTCCGCCTAGTGGGTCCAAGGGAGAGATCATGCTGCCCAGCACCAAAAATAATATGAAACTGCTTGATAAAACACTCCCTTTAGAAAAGTCCATTGCCCTAGATTTATTAAACCAAGTCACAATAGCAATCAAACCCACACAAACGACAATACCAGAGGTGATCAATACCGCTCTTGTTCCCGCCAATGCTTGCTTCCAATAAGACCAGTGATAATGCTTGGCGATAGCGTCCCATAATGTCAGGCCAGTATATTCTGAGTTGATCACAGCGGGAACTTTTCGTTCAAGGAAGTCCATCATTTGACTACCAATTGGGCCATGGGCGGCGGAGACTGCGTAACTGTAGCCAATCCCTGTCACCACCAATAACATGATAAGTAAGGCTAGGTGCCCTCGCCAGAGAGGTATTCTCCAATGCCAGTTGGGTATTGATACTACTATCAATAAAATTCCTAAAGAGCTAAAGAAAGCTAGATAATTTGAAAAACAATAAATACAATAGTTGCCTCCTACCGAGGCCCATGCGTGTAGTCCGAATAAGACTATAAACAAAGTTGATAAAAACACGGCAATCCGAAAGTGCTCTTGTTTTTTCCACGTCTTTGGCCAAAATAACCACGCGGCAATCGTCCCTGATAAAGAAATAAAATGAAAACGCACCCCTTCGAATAAGCTTTCCAAGCGAGTTCCTAAAGATGCTGTTACTATCGCGGTCGGGGTACCAATTCCCTCTGGACGCCAGACGTCCAAAAAAGGTGTTAGCCCGGACGGGAACCACTTCACCCACATGGTCATGATATGGGGCCAATAAAGCGCGTGCCCGCCAATAAAAGGGATTAAGCCCGCTGTAGCAGCGAAGAGGCCCAATCGCCACCCATTTTCCCAGAATATATAGGCCAGCACGAATGGTAAAACCGGCAAAAGATTTAGACGAATTAAGGGCAACGTGCCTGCTAGGATGCTCCCCAGGATGAGCTGCCACGCAGGGCGCCCCCTCCCCAGGACTAGCACCATGACCCACACCAAAACACAGGCTACTAGACCTTGTGAGGCCATAATGCTATTTATTTTTATAGCAGCGGGATTATGTGCCACTGCAAAAACCGCCCCAGCCGCCAACCATCGCGAAGCATCCCCTCCGGGGGACATTCCTCCTAAGCGGCGTGAGACAATCCATAGCCCAATCAGGAACAACCCTGCCAACAAGATAGCAAAATACCGTCCCGTCCGCAACCCAGGCCCAAAGATCGCTTGCGCGTATCCGGGGATCAAGAACGATAACGGCATGTGATTCGTCCAAAGGCCATAGGATTGGAAAGGCCTGTATTTTCCCGTTGCGAACAGATAGCCTTTGAGCAAATAAAGACCTTCATCTAACAAGGAATCTTGTGTATG
This sequence comes from Chloroflexota bacterium, assembly GCA_030666985.1. Taxonomy (GTDB): domain Bacteria; phylum Chloroflexota; class Anaerolineae; order Anaerolineales; family UBA11858; genus B10-G9. The sequence goes on along the minus strand of DAOUWT010000007.1, from coordinate 17,140 downwards.
GGCGTATATCCAAACCTGCCCAAAATAAATGATTCCTCCGAGGGCTGTCAGGATTTCTGCTAGCCAGGGAAGCTTGGTCAGTTGTTTAAAGCGATTTAAAAAATATTTCACTATCTTCCTTCTTTTGATTGGAACAGTCAAAGTCTGGTCAAGTCAAGTCGATTGGAAATCGACTCTGATCTACGAAACCGACCTTCGTCGGTTAGATATAATCCACGAAGGTGGATTTTGCACACGGTGTGCACCCTTGGTGAGTCAGCCTTGAATTCATTCGAGACCTTTTCTAGGAAATAAAAATAGGATTGCTCCCAAAAGTCCTGCCAAAACATTTGCGATCACGAAATGCATAAAAAACGTATTAAAAGCGATGGCTTCAGGTATCTGATATTGTTTGAGCAGCAAAATGGCAGTTCCCTCTCGTATGCCGAGACCGCCAATTGTAATCGGTAGGATCGTGCTCAAGGTGATCAGTGGGAAATATAAAACCACCTCAAGTGGAAAATCATCCCTATAGGCCATCATAATCAAGTATGCCTGGAAGTAGAATAACATGAAATATATGATCGACAGCCAGGCCTGCTTCCAAATTAACGTGTTTGGGACTGTTCGAAAGCTTGATATAAGTTTAGCAAAAAAACGAGAGTTATTTCGTTCTGAAAATCCTTTCTTGCTCCAAAGAGCAAAGAGACGTTTCATTAGATAGAGGCCCAAAAAATAACAAATAACGATAATAACAATCAAATATGCACGACGAATAAGAACCGCTAAACCACTCAGTGCGAATAACGTCACAGTCGCAAGGTCAAAGATTTTATCAATAAGTACCAAACCTGACAACTCAGCTTTATTCGTTTCTGATGCTAATGCGCCTCTGCCTAGTTCTCCAATGGCAAAGGGAGTGATCACGGCCAAAGTCATCCCCATATAAAAAGAACGCAACGCTGTCAAAAAGGAAAAATCCGCTACCTGAACTCTTGCAAACAACATCCATTTCCAAATTTTGAACAAGTCACTAATAAATTTTAGGAGGATGATGATGAGCAATAATGAGGTATCTATTCTCACTAAATAAGTAATTACTTTTTCCGGCTGAGCAATTTTTATAAGGTATACAAATGCAGCTATGGTCAGCAACAGCTTGGCTATTTTTATAATATCTTTTTTCTTTTTCGCCCAAAACGCTTTCATTCTATGCCAAACTCCTCTTAGGAATTGCCCATTATTAACTTCGTGTTTTTCGCCGCCCAGGAACACGGTTCCTCCGAGGAACCGTGTTCCTGGGGCGGAAAGATTCGGTTCGCATGCGGATGACATGGGCTGGATTGCCAACAGCAACAGCATAGGGGCAAATATCTTTGGTTACAACTGCGCCCGCCCCCACCACGGCATTGTCGCCAATAGACACTCCGGGCAGGACAGTAACTCTAGCTCCAAGCCAAACGTTTTTGCCAATATGTACTTCTTGCGGTTCATGGCCTTGAAATTGCAAAGGGACATCTAATTGATCCATCCTGTGATTGGCGGAATGGATCACACAATATGGCCCCAGAATTGTATCATCTCCTATCGAGACGCCCCCACGAGCATTGATCCAACAATAAGCGTTGATCCCAGCATTATGTCCGAGATTCAATCCTTTAGGATATTCGATGATCACCCTTTCGAAAATGCGAAAAAAGCCCTTGCTGTTGCCAATTAAAAATCGCAGCAGAATATAGCGCAAGCCAACTCCCACCACTCCAGGAACAATACCAGAGATGATGATAATCCATCGAATAAATTCCCATTTGAGGATTTCGCCCAGGCTTAACTTGTTCATTTAACCTTCTTAGGTCGTGATTATTCATTCAGTCCCCGTGGATTTTTGGGGGAGGGGCCGCGTGCGGGGGAGGAGAGTGCCACGCGGGGGTGGGAGAGGGCGCCACGCGGGGGCGTGAGACCAAGCCCCAAGCGTGGCGCGGCGCAGCACGCAGCGCGGCGCCCAAGCGGGGAAAAAACCTGGGGGATGGCACTCACGCCGGGGCGAGGCTCTACCATCCCCCAGCCGCTTGCGCTCCCACCAATTTCCAACACGCACCACGCTACACGCAACACGCTACACGCCAAGTGTATCTCAATCTGTTTCCTTTCCTTTATGGTATATCTTCATGTTTTGCCCTTGAATCTTATACATCTCTCTCTTAAGGTGCATCAACTGAGTTGCTAAGAACCCAAACGATAAGGCCTGGGTTCCTGTCACGATCAGCAATACCATCAGGGTCATAAATGGTCGATTTGGGTTCAGAGCCTGATGCTGCCAAAGCCAAATCAGGTATCCGCCTACGGCCAATCCCAACAATAAAAATAGCGCTCCCGCCAAGCCAAATAAGAGGATAGGCTTTTCGAAGAAAGTGAAAAGCAAGTGTGAAAGAGCGGTGATACGAAAGCGAAATTTGGATTGCCCTTTCTGGCGGCTGCGCAGTACTGCCGGGATTTCCTTCACGCGGTATCCCATTGCCAGGGCCTTGGAGAGTATCTCTAAATGGATTTCTTTGCCATTCGACTCCAATGTCATGCTTTCCAAAACTTCTCGCCGGTATCCACGCACAATGCAGGTGATAGTATGGATGCGTTCGGGCATTGATGCGCTCAATATCACGTTCCCCCACCGGCTGACGGCCAACCTCAGCGGCGGCACGCCTTCTGTCCTCCCCCCTGGCATATAAGGTGAAGCCAAAACCAGGTCAACTTCTGAATCATCTTCAAGCACCCGCACGAAGTCGAGCAATGTCTCCGGGGAGTAGCTCAAATCTGCATCGATGGTGGCTATAAGTTCACCCTGCACATGTCCAAAGCCTGTTCGCAATGCTTTTCCCCGCCCACCGTTGTGCTTGTATGAGACTACGCGGACATGCTCGTCGTTTTCCTCTACGCGCTGTGCGGCTTCTAGTGTGCCATCGGTACTGCCATCGTTGACTAATACAATCTCATAAGACTCAATTTGTCCTTGCAGCGTTTGGCTGATTTCAGCCGCCATCTGCGCCACATTTTCCTCTTCATTGTACATGGGCACAATTACTGAAAAATAGACACTATTGTATGTTCCAAGTTGATGTTTATGCATTGAATTTATTACTCCCTTCATATCTTCTCAATATTTTGGGCAGGGCTGAGACCTCCGAGGTTTGCACTACAAAAACCTCGGAGGTCTTGCCCCGTTTTTTTGAGATGATACCTCGCTTCCAACTAAGCTAGCAGCTATGTATTGGCTGGCCCGCCCATCGCCAAACAGATTGGGCCGTTCACGGGGTGGTTGGAATACGTTCACCGTTTCTATGATCTGCTTTGCATCGGGCCCCACCAGCACGTTCCAGCCTGCCTGCACCGTCTCTACCCACTCCGTTTCTTCCCGCAGCGTCACACAGGGCACGCCGAGCCAGTAGGCTTCCTTTTGGACACCCCCAGAGTCGGTGAGGATCATACGAGCGGCCTTTTCTAGCGTCAACATATCAAGGTATCCCACTGGTTTTATCAATTGGATATGGGAGTTTATATGCAGCCCCTGGCGGTTTATGGCTTTGCGTACGCGGGGATGGGCCGGGAATACTATAACCTCGTTCAAGGTATTCAACGCCATTAGGATGTTTCGTAAGTTGTCTTCATTATCGGTGTTGACAGGCCGGTGCACCGTAGCTAATAAATATTTGCCCGGTTCCAGGTCAAGCTCCTCTAACACTTTTGAGCTTTTCTTCGCCAATTTTATGTTATGCAGGACAGCATCGTACATCACGTCACCCACATTGTGGACGCCGCGCGTGATATTTTCCCGCGTCAGATTGTCAACGGCTGTTTGGGTGGGGCAGAAGAGCAAATCGGAGGCGTGATCGGTCAGCACGCGGTTGATTTCCTCTGGCATCCGCCGGTTGTAGGAGCGCAGCCCGGCTTCGACATGCGCTACCGGGACGTGCAATTTAGCCGCTGCTAAGGCTCCGGCCAGAGTGGAGTTGGTATCGCCATAAACCAACATCCAATCTGGTTTTTCTTCTAATAGCGCCTCTTCAATTTGGATCAGCATTTGCCCTGTCTGCCATCCGTGAGAGCCAGAACCTACGCCTAGATTATAGTCCGGTTTTGGGATCTCGAGTTCTCGAAAGAAAATGGCTGACATCTCATTGTCATAGTGCTGGCCGGTATGCACCAGAACTACTTCACACTCCTCTGCACGCAAAGCCCGCCCCACTGGGGCAGCTTTGATAAACTGAGGACGAGCGCCTACTAAACTTATAATTTTCATTTGTTTTTTTGGTGGTTCACAATTACCTTTACACTCTTCAAAATTAATATGTCGCTGCGAGGAACGTTTTTTGTGACGTGGCAGCCTCCCGGTTAACAAAAGCGCAGTGAAATCAGGGAGATTGCCACACCCCCAGAAAGCGGGAAGTTCCTTCACGCGTTCAGGACAGGCGCAATGACATGTGGTTATGGGAAAAAGTGTCAACTAATTTCTAGCCTAAAGTGAACCATCCCGTTTTTTCCTCCAAATCAATTTTCTTGGTACCCAACACCAACGCTCCGGTAGAAAACACCTGCTATTCTCGCTTGACCCTGCTTGAATATTCGCCGCCCATCCACTATAACTGGTGTCTGCATGATCTGTCTTAACCTGTGCAAATCCAGCGCTCGATACTCGTCATGCGCCACCATCACTATGGCCGCGTCAGTGTTTTCTAAAGCCTTTTCCAAATTCCCCTGGTATTCCGGAATCCATGGGTCGTGGATGACGACCTGTGCTCCCAGTTCTTCCAAGCACTTTACCAATACCGCACTGGGACTATTGCGCGTGTCGTCGGAATTCTCTAAATAGGCATAGCCCAGCACAACTACCTTGGCTTGGGTGATGTCTATTCCAACTTCTCGCAGGGCTTCGGTTGCCAGGTTGACCACGTGCAGCGGCATTCCATCGTTCACGGCTCGGGCTGCGGGGATCAGGCGCGGCGTGAAGCTATCCCCGGCGTTTGCGATCAAGAGCCAGGGATCCTTGGGGATGCAGTGCCCGCCCACCCCAGCCCCAGGCAATAACATGTTGCGGCCCGGGGATTTGTTGACCAGGTCGCGCACCTGCCACACATCCCCGCCCAGGGATTCGCAGACCAGGGCCACTTCGTTGGCAAAGGCTATGTTCACGTCACGGTAGGCGTTCTCTGCGGTTTTGACCAGTTCAGCGGTGATGCACGTGGCAGGGTCAAGTTCGGCCTCCACCACGTGCGCGTATAGCTCACACATAGCGGCTGCCGTCCCTGGCGCGTCCCCGCCGCACACGCGACTCACGCCCCGCAGGTTCGCCAACAGCTTCCCCGGCATGACCCGCTCCGGGCAGTGTCCCAGGTAAAACCCCTCCCCCACGCGCTTGCCGGAAATATCCTCCAAGAGAGGTTGCACCAATTGATCCATAGTACCCGGCGCGATGGTTGATTCCACGATCACCAACGCGCCTTCTTTTATCACTGGCCCTAATTCTTCTAACACGCTGCGAAGAGCCTCGTATCGGGGTTTATTATTTTCATCCACCGGCGTCTCGACGCTGATGGTGATGATTTCATAATCTTTCAACTCTTTGTAATCCGTCGCAGCACGCAACTGGCCTGCGGCAACAACCTTGCCAAATAACTCAGCCAGACCGGGTTCTTTACCCTCGATGGGGCAATTCCCGGCGTTGATTTCTTCCACTCTTTTGGCCTTGATGTCTATGCCTAAGACATCGAACCCTGCTTCTGCGAAGAGGGCGGCTACCGGCAGGCCAACATATCCCAGCCCGATTACGGCAATTTTGGCGGTTTTCTTTTCGATTTTTTCACTTAGTACCTGTAAACTCACATTTCACCTCAATAATTTGATGTTTTTTTCCTGATTCTACTAATGCCAAGGCCAATCGCAAGGCTGCTAAACCATCTGCGCCGCTGACCGGGACGGCTTTATCCTCTAGGATTGAATTCACAAACCCTTCTAGTTCGGCTTTCAGGGGTTCGTAACGCTGGATTGGGTAGCGCACCATTCGTCCTTCGCTGACGCCTTTTAGAGCTTGTAAGGCACTCCATATTTCACCGTTGGCCTCCGAGTTCTCGTAAAAGAAAAGGTCTTGTGTCAAGCTGTCGGCCCGAAACATTCCTCGTTCGCCAAGGACAAGCACTTCTCTCACTTTTGTAGGAGTGAGCCAATTGATTTCTAACATGCCTGTCAGGCCGCTTTGAAAATGCAGCAAGGCTGTCAACATGTCTTCATGTTCTGTGTGAATTTCTTGTTGTGTCTCGGCATAGACCCGCACTGGTTCGTCGCCGCTGATAAAGCGCATCAGGTCCAGGTCATGAGTGGCCAGGTCTATCACTACCCCCACATCCCGGATGCGGGAGGGGAAGGGCCCCACTCGCCGGCATTTAATCTGGAAGACATGGCCTAATTCACCAGCGTCCAAGTGTTGTTTGAGGGCTTGGATAGCTGGGTCGAAGCGTACAATATGACCAACCATCAATTTTCTATTCAACTTTTCCGCTAGCTCAATAAGCGTTTTGGCTTCCTCAACCGTGGCCGCTATGGGCTTTTCGATGAGAATATCTGCTCCGCTTTTCAGGACATCTTCGGCCACCTCTCGGTGGAGGCTGGTTGGCACGGCCACCGTCACGGCTTGTGGTTGCTCTATATCGAGCATCTCCTGATAATCTGTATATGCTGGCACTCCATATTTACTGGCGATGGGATCAGTTCTTTCCGTCGAGGTATCAGCAACCGCCACTAAGGTGGATTGCGGCAACTCGGTATAAACGCGGGCGTGGTGTCGTCCCATGGCTCCTGCGCCAATGACGGCTGTTTTTAGGTTTGTCATAGTTTGTTTGTCATAGTTTCAAACTCGAATATAATTCGAGGCAAATGCAGTAAGGGTTTTCCAAGATTTAAATCATCCCAACCCGTGTAGCGTGTTTCGTGTTACGTAGAGGTATTGTCACGCAACACGCAATACGCAACACGAAGCTCTGGGGCAATTATTTTCTTGGAGTTCCCTTACTAATTCATAAACGTGTTCACAGCAGAAACGATACTCTCAAGGTCTTTCTGACTCAAACCCGGATGCACCGGCAGTGAAAGCACTTCTTCCGCAGCACGTTCGGCTTTTGCTAAGATTTGGTCATAACCCAATTCGGTTACATAATAGCTTTGTTTGTGGATGGGCACAGGATAATATATTCCGGCTCCAACGCCGTTCTCTCGCAAATATTCGACCAACTCATCCCGTTTTCCATCGGGAACGCGGATCGTATATTGGTGGAATACGTGCTCATAGCCATCGGGGACTACAGGGGTTAGCACTCCCTTTAAGTTCTCTGAGAGATATTTGGCGTTCATCTGACGTTTTCTGTTGAAGTGGGGCAATTTCTTCAGTTGTTCATGCCCAATCGCAGCGTGAACGTCCGTCATTCTAAAGTTGAATCCCAATTCGTCATGATAATAGCGCCGTCTCATGCCATGCTGACGGATGACGCGGGCATTCTTGGCGATTTCAGCGTCGTTGGTGGTGATCATCCCTCCCTCAGCAGAGGTCATGTTCTTTGTTGGATAGAGTGAAAACGTGCCGGTTCCAAAACTTCCTAATTTCTTCCCTTTGTAAGCCGCCCCATGACTCTGGCAAGCATCCTCGATAACGAGCAGATCGTGTTTCTCCGCGATAGCCATGATAGCGTCCATATCCGCGCTCAAGCCAAACAGGTGAATGGGCATGATGGCTTTGGTTTTGGGCCTTATGGCTTCTTCGATGAGTTTAGGATCGATGTTGAATGTAAGGGGGTCAATGTCTACAAAGACTGGTTTTGCGCCCACAAAGAGGATGCTGTTGGCAGAGGAGATGAACGTGAACGGAGAGGTAATGATTTCATCCCCTTCCCCAAGGCCATGCGCTAACAACGCCGTATGCAGGGCCGTTGTCCCAGACGAGGTGGCGATGGCATGCTCTACTCCACACATCTCAGCGAAGGCATCTTCGAAGGCTTTCACACGCGAACCCTGTGCCAGCATTCCTGACTCCAAAACCTCGATCACGGCCTTTTTTTCTTCTTCCCCTATTTGGGGACTTGCAATGTGAATCATGTTACACTCTCCCATATTTCAATTGGTATCTCGTAAATCTGCTCCTCACCGGATGCCTTGGCGACTATCATACCACCCTGGCGAGTTTGTTCCTCTAAACGTTTTCCTGAAGGTGTCACAAAACCATGCAGCCGGGCCGGATTTCCCCATACCAGCCCATAATCGGGCACATCGCGTGTGACAACGCTGCCAGCGCCGACAATGGCCCACTTGCCGACGGTAACTCCACAACGAATGGTCGAATTCGCGCCTAATCCTGCCCCTTCACGCACTAGAGTTTCGCTCAACTCCCAATCGTCTCCACTTTTCAGAGAGCCATCCGGATTTACGGCCCGGGGGAGTAAATCATTAGTGAAGCACACATGCGGGCCAACAAAGACGCCATCTTCGAGCGTTACGCCGTGGAACACCGAGACGTAATTCTGGATTTTGACGTTATTTCCAACGGAGACGTCAAAGTCAATATAGACGCCTTTGCCTATAATGCAATTCCGCCCTGTCGTGACTCCCTCTCTCACTTGGGCGTGATGCCAAATGCTGGTACCCTCTCCGAGCGTGGTTTCCGTAGATACTTCTGCTGTGGGGTGAATTCTAATGGACATATAGCTCCTAAAGTCCCATGAATGATGAAAGTTAAGAAAATAATTCGGTAATAGCCTGCCCCCTCCCGGCCTCCCCCAAATGCGACGAAAAGATGTCGAATTTGGGGGAGGAGATGGTGGAGGCTTCCCCCCAAATTCCATGTTTTTGGCATTTGGGGGGACTGAGGGGGGCAGGGTTTGGCATGGTTACTGTGCCGCAGAGATGCCGAATTCATTCACTGGCTTCTCTTCTATAAACCTTAATGTTAGCACCATCCCTGCATCCTATTGGGGCTGTTGATGTGACCTCATCCAACATGCTTTCAGGGTGATTGATATAATCGAGCAGCCAATCACCGAGTACTCTTTCTTCAATGAGAAGTATATCCGCTTCCCTTAACCATTGCTGGTTCAATTCGTCATTCCAATATCCGTACTTAGCTAGCAATTCTGTATTATATCCTGGGCGATAAGTGAAACTTGAATTAAGTTGTTGAGGAAATAACTCAATGTCGTCACCTAATTCGAGCAAGACGGATTGTGTATCTCCTCCACTCCAATACACACTGCCGCCCGGCTGCACATATTTTGATATATGCTCGGCTGCCTCTTCATAAGAAGTGATTGTTTCGCGCTCACAATCAAAATTATGGCGGCCACCTCCTAGAACTTCCAAAGGAGAAGCTAATGTTCCGCCTATGAGCATCAGAACTAAGCTCAACGAAGCAATAGTTTTGGGTATCTTGTCAATATTTTGGGGCAAAGACTTCCGAAGTCTCCAAAAGCCTCTAGGCTTCAGAAGTCTTGCCCCCGATTTTTGAGATAATACCTTTACGGCAAGCACCAAAATACCTACAGCCAATATAATTAATATCAATTGGGAACTAACAGAAAGAACATCCAGAAAGGGCCAACCGAATTTGCTCTCAAGAACTTCCCACCATTGCCAAGGCGCTAAAAGAATGCGCCCATCATCGACACGGATTGCGCGATGCCGCAAAATCCATTTGAGAATTATCCATGGCAAGGTTCTTTTATTGGCAGCAGTATACCCTATTCCCAAAATTATTATTGCCATCAGACCAAAGGCTGTATATCGCCGCCAAAAGGGTAATTCCCAGCGCCAATTTTTGGAAGAAACTACTACCAACAAAATCCCCAGAATCTCGAAGAAAGATAGATAAACCGAAAATCCAAAAACACTAGGGCTTTTTATGAGTGCGGCCCATACATGCATTACAAACAAAGAAGCAAAAAGCGCTGATAAGAACACTGCTACTCGGAAACGAGATGGCTTACTCCATTTTCGAGGCCATAATAACCAAGTGACCATAGCTCCTACAAGAGCGGAAAAGTGGTGCCGCACCCCTTCGAAAAAGGCCATGACCCGTGATCTAAAAGAAGCTCGCCCCCCTACTAGCAACAACTCACCAATATTGTGGTCCGGGTACCACGTCCCTAAAAATGGAGTTAGTTTTGCTGGTATCCAGGGCAGCCAGATTGACAAAATGCCAGGCCAGAAAAAAACGTGTCCCCCAACAAAGGTAACTGTGCTAACCAAAGAAGATAAAATGCCCATCCAAAGGCCATGTTCCCAAAAGATATACCCCAACACGAAAGGAATGACAATTACCATATTCACCCTTGTCAAAGGCAGTAATCCGGCTAAACATGCTCCTAGTACAAGTTGCCACCAGGGGCGTTTTTCTCCCAAAGTCAATACCAGTACCCAAATCAGCATTGTGGCTACTAATCCTTGAGACACCATAATACTGTACAATTTGAGGTTTGCTGGGTTTAGGGCGATCATAAAAACTGCCCCAGCCCCCCACCATCGTGAAGCATCCCCCCTGGGGGACTTTCCCCCTAGCCTCTGGGCCACAATCCACACCCCTACCAGATATAAGACTGCTAAAAATATGGCAAAATAGCGGCCTGTACGCAAGCCAGGTTGGAACAGAACCTGTACATATCCTGGAATTAAAAAAGCCAGGGGCATTTTATTCGTCAAGGGGCCATAGTACTGGAAAGGTTTGTATTTTCCAATCGTAAACAGATAGCCCTTAAGCAAAAAAAGCCCTTCATCCAAAACTGAGTCCTGGGTATGGGCATAGATCCAAATTTGCAGAGAATAAATAATTCCCCCCAGTATGGTTAGGCTTTCTGCTAGCCAAGGAACCTGGCTTAGTTGTTTTACGCGAGCAATCAATTTGTTCATGCTTTCTTTTTCGTCTCCAACAACTTCAAATCCCTCTCCACCATCATTTGCACTAATTCCTCGAAGCTGACTTCTGGCTCCCAGCCCAGCTTTTCACGCGCCCGCCGGGGGTCGCCCACCAGGAGGTCAATCTCAGCGGGACGGTAAAAACGCGGGTCTTGGACTACGTAGTCGCGGTAGTCCAATCCCACGTGGCTAAAGGCTGCCTCACAGAAATCCCGCACGGAATGGGTTTCACCCGTACACACGACGTAATCGTCAGGCGTATCTTGTTGGAGCATAAGCCACATAGCCCTCACATAATCCCCCGCGAAGCCCCAATCGCGGCGGGATTCCAGATTCCCCAGGCGCAACTCGTCCGCTAGGCCCAGCTTTATGCGTACCGCGCCATGGGTGATCTTGCGGGTCACAAATTCCAGGCCGCGCCGAGGACTTTCGTGGTTATACAAAATCCCAGAACAGGCGAATGTGCCATATTTTTCCCGGTAATTGACGGTGATCCAATGCCCGAAAACTTTGGCGACCCCGTAAGGCGTCCGCGGATAGAAGGGGGTATCCTCGTTTTGCGGCACTTCACGAACTTTGCCGAATAACTCACTAGAAGAGGCCTGGTAAAAACGCGCTTCGGGGCATGTGAGGCGGATGGCCTCCAAGAGGCGTGCCACGCCCAAAGCGGTAGCATCCCCCGTCAGGACGGGTTGGTTCCACGACATAGGAACAAAGGATTGGGCCGCGAAATTATAGACCTCATCGGGGCGGTAGCGCTCGACTATAGATACCAGAGAACCTTGGTCGTGCAAATCCCCCTGCACAAGCTCAATTTCGTCTTGGATGTGGGCCAGACGCCCAAAGGACATGGTACTCGAACGCCGCACCAACCCCACAACGCGATACCTTTTCGATAATAAGAGATCGGCTAGATAGGAGCCGTCTTGGCCGGTTATACCTGTTATTAATGCAATTGGCATAGATACCTTTATTCCTTACAAGGCTCTTTTCGTGGAATATAAATTTCAATACTATTTATCGGTAAATTCTCGTGTTTTTTATAATAGCATCTCAAATGATCAGCAATATGTTCAATAAAATAATAATTTTCCTTGGCATATTGCCCCACGCTATGACCAGAAGACATTTTTTCACCAATAATAACAGAAAACTTTTGGTTCTGAAAATCATCCCAATATTGTTTTAAGACAGGATAATTTTCAGACATGGCCATTTCCATTACAAATGTTTTTTCATAAATAGTTTTTTGTTCTAAACCAGATAAATAATTAAAAGTAAATAATTGGTGTTCTGTCATAAGTAAAACATCATTTTCATGTCTAGAGAATTCATTGATAGTTCTTTGTAAAACTCGGATTGTTTCGTCCGCCTTTTCATGATCTAACTCTGGAATCGGCCTAGAAAATCCGGAAACATAAATAATCGGAATTAAAATCAAGCTCATCAGCGCCCACTGAGGTAAAATAAAAGTATCCCTGTTATCTGTGCCAACAAAATTAAAATATAAATACACAACAGAAACCGCTAAAAATAGTAAATAAGCATCCATATTATGCAAATTAGAACTTCCACCTATTTTTATACTGACAATTAATCCTCCCAAGAAAAATACCAAAAGAATAATACAAATTCCAATCACTCTCAATATATTATATAAACGAGACCTCGCTTTGTAGAATTTAAAAATAAAATAAAAACCTGGAAGAGAAACTAAAACGGATCCAAGTAAAATACCTAAGCGATAGGTAGGATTTGGTAAAAGACGATACCACAGAAGTGTAGAATTGAAATCTGTATATAATATTGTCTTTTCAACTTTAAAAAGTATTGGTAAGAGAAACCGTGTTAATATGCCAGTTATACCCCCAATTAGTACCCACCCCGAAGGAAAAAGAAGGTATTTATATATAGAACTTATTTTATCCTTATGTTCAGTAACAGGGCGTTCCATTAAATAAAGCATCGCGGCCAAAAAACCAGGTACAGGTATCCAATTAACTCGAGAAATAGCCGCCCAAGCAGACAGCACAATAACAAGGAACAAAGACCTCCAAAATTTTTGGCTATCAAATAACCAAAAAATACATATAGGAATTAAAAGTAAATGATAATAAATGGGTCCTTGCAAAATAAATAAAACAATTCCAATAAACCATAATATTACCTTATATGTGATTTTTAAATTTAATCTTCGAAGTAATAAATAACTTGTCAACAAAGGTGTAATTATCCATAAACTGTTTTCCCATAGCCTATGTATCCAAATAGGCGCATTAGAAATTAAAAATGGAAAAATCAAAAGCAAATATCTACTGTGATGCCTATATGGCAACATCAGTTTTTTCCCATAAAGGAATTTAGACAAAAAAGTAGAAGCGTAATAATAACTACTTGTCTCCGACCATCCCAAACTTAATGGATAGTCATTTATATACAAAAGATATTTGCCTAAAGAAATTATGATGATGTATAGAGCTAAAGAAAAAAATAATATTTTTTCGAAAGGATAAGAAGTACCAGATAAAAACATGGTTCCAAGTGTGACAAAAAATAATAATAGGAAATTCTGAAAGAAAAACAAAGAATTCCAGTTTAAATTAGGGCTAAGACTAAAAAATCCGTATAACAATAAAGACCCAACAAAGAGTAAATACTTGGCATATCCAGCGATGTTGCTCGTGAGGTTCCCCAAAAAAGTAGAAACCCGTTCCGAATCACGTAAAAATAAAAATGAAATCAAAAGTAATCCAACGCCAATTATCCCCCATAAACGTAAAGAGAAAATTACATCCTCTTCAAAGTATTTATCAGACCAAAAGTTCTTTAACTCAACATAGAAAATTTGTAATGAAGACAGCGCATAAATAAAATCCAAAGCTAATAGCAAATAAGTATTCTTGTTTGTTTGCTTTCCAATAAACTTAGTCATTTCATTCCTTTCAGCCCACCGGGAGTCCCCGACACCCTACTTATTCGTGTCAATGTCTTTCACCCAGTCCCGGTTCTCGTCGTACCAGGCCACCATGCGCCCAATGCCTTCCTCCAGGGAAACGTGCGGTTCCCAACCTAGGAGTTCTCCCGCTTTTTCAACTCTGGCTTGGTTGGCGCGAGCATCCGCTTTATGGAGGGGATAATGTTTCACGGTCGCTGTTTTCCCCGTGTGACGTTCCAGAATTCCGATCAAATCGTTTATGGTGATCACCTCGTGGCCGCCCAAATTGATGATCTCGTAGCCCACCGGCTTGAGAGCGGCAATCGTGCCCCGGGCAATATCATCAACATAGGTGAAACCACGCGATTGTTCGCCATCACCGTTCAAACGCAGGGGGGTTCCTTCCATAATCCATTTATTGAAGCGGAACATGACCATGTCCGGGCGTCCCGCCGGGCCGTAGACCGTGAAATAACGCACCACCGAGACATCAATATCATAGAGATAGTGGTAAGCGTGCGCCAGGGCCTCGGCCCCTTTTTTGCTGGCCGCATAGGCCTGGAGGGGACGCGCACTATCGGCTGTCTCCGGCGTGGGGAGGGGGGCATCGTTTCCGTAAATGCTTGACGTTGAGGCCAGGATGAACTTGGGAATATTGTTCCGCTGGCACAACTCTAGCAAGTTCAGGGTGCCGGTCATATTCGTATCCACGTAAACCCAGGGATTTTCGACGCTGGTCCGCACTCCGGCCCGCGCTGCCAGGTTGATAACGGCGTCGAAAGCAGGCCCTGTGAATTGCTCCATCTCTAACAAACTCTTATCACTGATATCCATTTCATGGAAGGAAAATCGCTCGCGGCTCTTGAGCTGGCCGAGACGATATTCTTTCATGCGCACATCGTAGGCGTGGTTCATGTTATCCACGCCCACCACGGTGTGCCCACCATCGAGCAGCATCCCCGCTACACGAGAGGCTATGAAACCGGCTGCGCCAGTGACTAAATAAGTTGACATAAAAAAATACTCCTGTGAAACGTGATGAGTGAAACGTGATGAGTGATACGTGAAGTACACCAAATCGATTGAAATCGACCCTGGCTTGCTAGGTTTGCAGAGCAAACACACCGACCTTCGTCGGTTAGTTCTGAGGCCTAATCCGCGTAGGCGGATTTTGTGCACGGTGTGCACCCATTTGGTGTACCAGCCTCGAATTCTATTCGATGGACTTCAAAACATACTCAATTGCTCTGCCTGTTCCTCTTCCTGCTCTTCGCGGACGTAATCGGGAAACTGAGCCGCGTTCTCTATTAGCCCAGGGAGTTTTGCGAAATCCTTTTCTATCTCCGAGCGCAGGGAGGGCCGGTGCAGGGCCGCGGCCGGGTGATAAAAGGGAACTACCAACAAGCCATTTACCCGCCGGGGCTTGCCGTGGATATGAGAGATTTTCGCGTTGGCAATATAGCGTGCCATGGAAAATCGCCCCAGCGTCACCACCACTTTGGGATTGAGCGTCTCAAGTTGGCGATCTAAATAGCCTTTACAAGCTGCCAACTCTTCGGGTTCGGGATCGCGGTTGCCGGGAGGACGGCACTTGACGACATTGGTGATGAAGACATCCTCGCGCTTCATGCCAATCGTTTCTAGCAATTCTTCCAGGAACTGCCCCGCCGCGCCCACAAAAGGTCGGCCTTGCACGTTTTCGTGGTATCCCGGCCCTTCGCCAATGAAGACAATCTCGGCATCCGGCGGCCCCTCTCCGGGCACACCTTTTTGCCGGGAATAATGCAGCTTGCATTTCGTACAATGGGAGACTTCTTCGGCAATTTCTTTTAAGGTTTCTTCAGATGTCATAATAGTTGTCCTTGCATAGACTTGGAAACGTAAAACGTGAAACGTGAAGACGTGATTTTACGCATCACGTTTCACGCAACACGCATCACGTTTCACCCGGGAATAGGTTCTCCCCGGTGGAGGTAGATGGGGGATAGGGTAGCGGGATCATCAGTTTCTCCGGCTTGCCAGCGCTCCCAGGCTAGTTCTGCTAGAAAGGCGGGATTACGCCAGGCGTGGGCGGGGGACGCCAAAACAGCGGCGGCGCCCTCCCGCAGCGTTTCCCGCAGCGCGTGGGTTAGCTCCCCGCTCACCAGGGTGGGAGTGCTTATTTTCTGCGCCAGCTCCTCCACGGTGAGGTTTTCCAGCTTGTCGAGCGATTGCCAACGTCCATCCCCCGGCTGATACCAGCCCACGGCCAAACGCTTCCGCCCGGCTTGCAAAACGGCGACCAGGGGCATGTCGCGGAGGGGTTGGGCGGCGGCGACCACGTCCAGGGTGGGGATGCCGATGATGGGCAATCCCCCCTGACTGAAAGCCAGCCCCTTGGCAAAAGCTAGCCCAATCCGCAGCCCGGTAAACGAGCCGGGGCCGAGTGCCACGCCCAGGGCCTGTAAATCCCCCGGAGAGGCCCCCACGCGGGCCAGGTTATCCGCCACTGCTTGGGCTAACTCTACGGTGTGGTAGTTGTTGGTGCTCCAGGTATCCACGCTCAGGACGCGGGCACCGCCGTAAAGGGCAACTCCAATGGTGCGGGTCGAGGTATCTGCCGCTAATAGCATCACAATACTCCGTAAACGTAATTATTCACTACGCTTAGGAACCGCGTTCCTCAAAGGAACGCGGTTCCTAAGCGCTTACCCGTAAACTTCTTGCTTGAAACGCTCTAGGAGGGTTTGGTAATGTTCTCCCTGCGCGGTTAGTATGAAATCGTGTTGTTCGCCGGCTATCCATCTCATGCGAATCTGCAAATATTGAGTGGGGAGGGCATCTTGTATGCGGTCGGCCCATTCGACGACGAGAGGGCCTTGGGCCAGCATGGCGTCTATGTCTAAATCTGTGGCTTCGGAGGGGCCGCTCAGGCGATAGGCGTCCAGGTGGGAGAGGCGTCCACCATCTAAACGGCGATATACTCTCACGAGTATGAAAGTGGGGCTAGAAACGGCGTCAAGCGATCCCCAGCCAGAGGCGATTCCCTGCACGAGGGTGGTTTTTCCGGCCCCCAGGTCGCCCACTAAGCCAATCACGTCTCCGGCCCGGAGCAACGCGCCCAGGCGCATCCCCACCCGCCTGGTTTGGTCGGGGCTGCGGCTGATGATTTCGAAGGAGTTTTTGTCGATAATTGGCATGGGTTTGAAACGTGAAACGTAAGGCGTGAAACGTGAACTGGCGGACTGAATAATTATGGTAAACAGGGGAACACTTGTTTATATTTTACCACTGACTGAGAAATTTATT